>JAZSIP010000018.1:0-3680 GCA_045533915.1 Eubacteriales bacterium | reverse complement strand
TTTTACCTTTAGATCCTTTGCGGGGTCAATTCCCATTTTCTTCGCAACATCGGCAAGACGCAAAGCGTACGACGATGTAGCTACTAAAAGCGAGGTTTCAAAGTCCTGCATATACATTATCTGCTTCTGCGAATTTCCCGTTGAGGAGGGAACTATAGCCGCTCCTATTTTTTCAAGTCCGTAGTGAAGTCCGAGAGCTCCTGTAAACATTCCGTAGCCAAAGCATATTTGCGCTGTGTCGTGTGAGCTCGCACCGCCCATGCAGGCGATTCTCGAAACGCATTCAGTCCATGTTTTAAGGTCGTTTTCGGTATATCCGACGACGGTGGGCTTTCCGGTAGTTCCGCTTGACGCGTGGATTCTTACAAGGCTGTCTCTGTCAACGGCAAAGAGCCCAAACGGGTAATTATCACGCATATCCTGCTTCGTTACGAATGGAAGCTTAGCGAGGTCCTTTAGTGTTTTGATATCCTCGGGCTTTACGTTAGCCTCTTCCATTTTTTTGCGGTAAGGCGGAACCTTATCGTAAACGCGCTTAACAGTTTCCTTGAGCCTTTCAAGCTGAAGAGCTTCAAGCTCATCGCGCGGCATTGTTTCTTCTTTTGACCAAATCATTTTATATGTACCTTCTAAATTTGTTTTTACTTAATTTCGCCTTCAAAGCTCTTGTCAAACGCTTCATAAAGAATCTCATCATTCGGCTTCCTCGTCAAAAGGCTGACGGCAACCGTAATTACGATAGAGAAGAGCATACAGATAACTCCAATAAGCGGCGAGGTGGCAACTCCGTCCTTGAGCGCTGTACCAAATGAACAGCTCCAGCCGTTTTTATCGTATCCGAATACAAATATTAAAACGACGGTAAGAACGAGTGAGCTTATAATAGAGGACCACACGGCAGGCTTTGTTACCCTTTTCCATATAACACCGAGAACGTAAGGACCGATAAAGCATCCCGCGAGAGTACCCCAGCTAAGTCCCATCATATATGCAATTGCTGCAAGTCCGAATTCTTCGTTCAGAATCGCTAAAATAACCGATATTGCGACAAACACGAGCGAAAGAGTTCTCATCACGATATTAACTCTTTTATCGTCAGCTTTTTCGTTTATTTTACCTTTGTATAGGTCAACCGCGAGAACCGATGCTCCCGCAAGAGATACGGACGAAAGAGTTGACATGCTTGCCGAAAGAATAAGCACCGCGATAATTCCTATAAGTCCCGAGGGAATCGCTATGCTGAGCATTATGGGAATAACGTTTGAGTGAGGTGCTCCGCTCGTTTCGGGGAAATATGCGCTGAGAGCTCCGGTGAAATACGCGAAGAATCCGATTATCAGGGCAAACGCCGTGCTGACTACGACACCTTGATGAATTGCTTTTTTATCTCTTATAGCGTAGTATTTATGTATCGTCTGCGGAAGCGCCCATACACCGAGTGATGTTAAAAGTATAAGCGATATAAGCGAAACGGTGCTTCCGTAAATGCCTTTGCTTTCTGATTCAAATGTGAACCAGGTGAGGTTCGGGTCATCTGCTATCTTTGATATATCCCAGCTTACGTTATCCGAATTCATAAAGCAGAATACCATGCATACGACACCGATAATCATTATAATACCCTGAATGAAGTCGGAAAGCGCCGTTGCAAAATAACCTCCGAAGAAGAGATAGAGCGCGGTGAGAACCGCAAGGGCAATCATTACTATCCATCCTTCAATTCCAAAAACTATTTCAAAAAGACTGCTGAGTCCGTTATATACGGATGCGGAATAGGGAATAAGGAATATAAATATTATTACTGCGGAAATGAGCTTTAATTTTTTATCTCCGTATCTTTTTTCAAAAAATTCAGGCATCGTTTTGGCGTTGAGTCTCTGCGTCATATTTTTTGTTCTTTTTGCAAGAACAAGCCAGGCAATGAGTGTTCCTATAACCGCGTTGCCGATACCTATCCAAACAGACGCAAGACCGAACGAGCGTCCGAACTGACCTGCGTAACCAACAAAGATAACCGCTGAGAAATACGTAGTGCCGTAGGCAAACGCGGTCATCCAGCCGTTAAGACCCTTCTTTCCGGCAAGAAGAAAGTCGTTCACCGTGCCCGAGCGGTTTTTTGTGTAAAAGGCTATTCCTACCATAGCCAGAGCGTACAGCGCCAGAATAATGTAATCAAGTACCATGAATGTCTCCAAATTCTGCTTTAGCTAAATAAAATATAGAAAATTATAGCACATAAAATTGGTAATGTCAATATATCGCGCACGTATATTTTAATAAATACGCTACATCACGAGCTCGTAAAGCTCAAGGAGCTCCTCATCTATTTCGGTTTTTCTTTTATCTATTTCGGCAGCCCTTACGTAATCGGTCGCCGCTGAGCCAAATAGCTCCTCGTCAAGCTTTACTGTTTCAGCCTCAAGCTCGGCAATTCTTACATTTGCGCGTTCTACCTTCTTCTCCAGAGCTCGACGCTCTGCGTTTTGTCGCTTCTTTTCTTCGTAATCCTGCTTTGAGTCGGTATTTTTTGACACGGGCTCTGCCGAGAGGGATGAACGCTTCCTTAATTCACGCATTCTCAGGTACTCCGCAAATGCGTCGTCGTAATCTTCAAGCACGCAGTCAACCATCCCGCCGTCTCTTTCTGGGTCAAGCTCAATTACTCTCGTCGCAATGCGATTGATAAAATATCTGTCGTGCGAGACGGCAACTATCGTTCCCTCAAAGGCAAGCAGCGCGTTTTCAAGCGCGTCGCATGAGCCGATATCGAGGTGGTTTGTAGGCTCGTCCATAATGAGAAGATTTACTTTTTTAAGAATCAGCTTTGCAAGAGTGAGTCTGGCGCGTTCACCACCCGATAAGGTGGAGATTGGCTTTTCCATATCGTCTACTCCGAAAAGGAAAAGTGCGAGGGCGGAGCGAAGCTCAACGTCGGGCTTGTCAGGATATTCGTCGCGCATTTCGCCAAACACCGTTTTGTTAAGTGAAAGACCTCTGTTCTCCTGGTCGTAGTATCCGATTTTTATATTGTAGCCTAAGGTGATTTTACCGCTTGTCGGCTTAATAATTGAATTGATAAGCTTCATAAGCGTCGATTTTCCCGAGCCGTTAGGACCGAGGAACATAACGCGCTCGTATCTGCGAACGAGGAAGGAAAGATTTTTGATAAGCGTTTTTTCTCCGTAAGAGAAGGAGACGTCCTTCGCTTCTATAACGTCGTTCGCGCTCTCCTCCTCAAGCGAAAATTTAACACGGATATCCCTTGGCGCTTTAGGAGCAAGCTCAACCTTTTCCATTCTGGCAAGCTGTTTTTCCTTTGAACGAATGGTAACAAAATTATGCTCCCTGTTGCATCTGCGCTGAAATTCTATATTTGCCTGTATTTTGGCTATTTCCTTTTGCTGCTCCTTATATCTTTTCTCAAGAGAGGCGCATTCCTCCTCCTGCTGTTTTTTACATGCCGAATAAGAGCCGTTATAGAGGCGCGCTCTGCCATACTGTATATGTAAAGTTTTATTTGTTGTTTTATCAAGAAAATATCTGTCGTGCGAGATAATAAGCACAGTTTTTTTGTATGACGCGACGAAGTTTTCAAGCCAGGTGAGCGCATCTATATCAAGGTGGTTCGTCGGAACGAGAATCCTCAAAATATCCGGATCTGTTGCAAGCAGGCGGGCGAG
>JAZSIP010000024.1:0-36618 GCA_045533915.1 Eubacteriales bacterium | reverse complement strand
AGATCTAGTATCTTTCGCACTTCGCAATGCTTTGTACTTATCTCTTGTTGTTCAATTTTCAATGACCGTTCCGCTTCCCGCTTTCTCGCGGACAGCTTGACTATTATACCACATCTCTTTCCCTTTGTCAATACCTTTTTTGAAATTTCTTTAAAAAATTTTGACAGTCGTTTTGAGACGTGTTCTATAAGATAGTGTTGATATTTTACCACCTTTATCATATATTGTCAAGAGTTTTTTTGAAATATTTTTCACAAACGGCATCAAGCACAAAATGTCGTATATTTTGACATATATCAAATAAACAAATCGCACAAATGCTATCATTTTCTCGCTTTGACTCAAAGCGACAATAAAAAACATTGACTTTTTTAAAAAAACTTGCTATAATTTATACATCATTAATATATAAGGACACGCATATGACCAATAAATTTTCGAAAATTTTGTTATTCACCATGTTTTCGCTTATTTTATCAGTCTTTTTCGCTTCTTGTGAAAAAGAGTGTACACACCCCGATTTCACGCAACAAGTGATAGCTCCCACTTGCGAGGCAGAGGGAAAAACTGTTCATTCCTGTACCAAATGCGACTTCAAGTTTATAACAGACCACGTTGAGCCAACGGGACATAATATCTCACATTCCGCTTTCGCGCCGACCTGTGAACACCCCGGATATACATATTATTCCTGCGAATGCGGATATTCATACAAATCCGATTACATTTCCCCTCTCGGACACACAGGAGAAGAGACAGTCGTTCCCGCAACTTGCTCTGCCGAGGGCTACACTCTCGTTGTATGCGAGGCATGCCAAAAGGAATACAAAAAAGATATCATTCCTCCCGTAAGTCACAATATACTCTCAAAGACCTTTGAACCGACTTGCGAGGAATGTGGATACACTCTGTTCTCTTGCTCGGAATGCGACTTTTCTTACACAGGAGAGCTTGTTGAACCGAAGGGTCACACCTTTTCTCAAATGAAGATAGGCGCTTCCCTTACGCACGAAGGATACACGCTGAACACCTGCGAATGTGAATATTCGTACAGAAGCGATATCTATTATTATAATGAAATATTTGAAACGAGCTATCTTGAAAGCTCGATCCCGATATCAAAAGGACTTGACATTTCAAAATGGAATCATAAAACAGGGGCAACATCAAGCGACTATTTACCTCTTGATTGGGCAGCTTTGCGTGTGCAAGGCTTTGATTTCGTAATATTAAAGATAGGTAGCACGGTACGTGAGTCAGAGGACGGGAACGGCAACAAGGTCATGCTTGGCGGACTTGAACCAACCTTTGAAGCAGATTACAGGGCAGCCAAGGAAGCGGGATTTGCTGTAGGAGTATATTTTTACACTTATGCAACGACAGTTGAACAAGCGGTTGCCGACGCGGATACGGTAATGAAATGGCTCGACGGTAAGCAACTTGAATTCCCTGTTTTTTACGATATGGAAGATTCAACGCTTGAACCGTTAGGAAAAGATCTGCTTACCGATATGTGTGTAGCATTTATCGAAAGATTGCAGGAAAACTTTTATTACGCCGCGCTTTACTGCAACGATGATTGGCTGACCTTGATACTCGACAGCACAAGATTGATCGACAAGGTAGATATATGGTACGCTCGTTGGCTTTATCTGACCGATCCCGTTTCTGTCGACCAAACGTTTGAGTGGAACAAAGAAAAATACGGCAAACAGTTATCTATGTGGCAATACGCGCAAACAGGAGTTATCGACGGATTTACTCACGCGGGCGGAAATAATATAAATTTTGATTTCAATTATTGCTACAAGGATTTCACTTCAATAATAAAGGAATGGCATCTTAACGGATATTAAAAAATTCTTCATTTATTATTAACTAATAAAATTTCAAAAAACTATTTACAAACCGCAAAAAAGCGTGTATAATATTATTATGATATGAAAAGTCTGCGAACGGGAAGAAACCGACGATCGAAAACACAGAGAATCACCGCCATCGGCTGAAAGCGGTATATGAGAGGATCGGCTTGTGCGCCCGCGAGACCCGAATGCGAAAGCCTTTGTAGTATTCGGCGCAAGTCCTGCGTTATGGGACGCTTGAGATGAAGATATTTCTTCAAGCAGAGTGGAACCGCGTTTACACGCCTCTGTGCCTTTTGGCATAGAGGCGTTATTTTTTGCATAGGAGGAGTTACTATGGAACTCTTAAAGAAAAAAATCAATGGCGAAAGCAAAAAAAATGAAAAGCTTGAGGAGCTTCAAAAGAAGCTTCAGAAAAAGCTTGGTGAAATAAAGTGCGGAATAGAAAAGACCGTCTCCGATATCAAGGACGACGTAAAGACCACACGTGAGCGTGACCCCGCGGCAAGAAGCGACCTTGAGGTACTTCTGCTCTACTCGGGAGTTCACGCGCTAATGGCGTACCGCGTCGCTCACAAGCTTCACGAAAAGAAAAAATATCTGCCCGCAAGAGCGATCAGCCAGACCGCGCGTTTCTTTACGGGTATTGAGATCCACCCCGGCGCTAAGATCGGCAAGGGACTTATGATAGACCACGGTATGGGAGTGGTCATCGGTGAAACGACCGAAATAGGCGACAACTGTACGCTGTATCAAGGCGTTACCTTGGGCGGTACGGGTAAGGACGTCGGAAAGCGTCACCCCACTCTTGGAAACAACGTGATGGTAGGCGCGGGCGCCAAGGTCCTCGGTCCTTTCAAGATCGGCGACAACACTAAGATCGCGGCGAATGCTGTGGTTCTTGAGGAGATACCCGACAACTGTACGGCTGTCGGTATTCCCGCAAAGATCGTTCGCAGAGAAGGTCTGCGCATCGACGATCTCGACCAGATCCACATTCCCGACCCTGTAGCGCAAGAGATCGCAAGGCTCGAAGCAAGACTCGGTGAGCTTAGCGAACAGCTCGAAACACTGAAAAAAGAAGCCCCTAAAAAGAAATAAGATAAATAAAAGGAAGAAAAAATGCTACTTTACAACTCACTTACAAGAACAAGAGAAGAATTTATACCCAACGAGCCCGGAAAAGTAAAGCTTTACACCTGCGGACCTACCGTTTATCACTTTGCGCATATCGGAAATCTCCGCAGCTATATTATGGAAGACGTACTCGAAAAATATCTTCGTTATTCGGGATACGACGTAACGCGCGTTATGAACATCACCGACGTAGGACATCTTACGAGCGATGCCGACACGGGCGAGGATAAGATGCTCAAGGGCGCGAAGCGTGAAAAAAAGACTGTGCTTGAGATAGCGAAGTTTTACACTGATGCTTTCTTTGCGGATTGCGCAAAGCTTCATATAAAAACTCCCGACATTGTTGCTCCCGCAACGAGCTGCATAGACGAATTCATAAAGACCATCGAAGCTCTTATCGAAAAGGGTTTTGCGTATGAGGCAGGCGGAAACATCTACTTCGACACATCAAAGCTCAAGCAGTACTACGTTTTCAACGATTTCAAGGAAGAAGACCTCGAGGTCGGCGTTCGCGAGGGCGTTGAAGAGGACTCGAACAAGAGAAACAAAGCTGACTTCGTTCTTTGGTTCACAAAATCGAAGTTCGACGATCAGGAGCTTAAATGGGACAGCCCTTGGGGTATCGGTTACCCCGGTTGGCATATTGAATGCTCTTGCATCAGTATGAAATATCTCGGTGAATATCTCGATATCCACTGCGGCGGTATAGACAACGCTTTCCCCCACCACACCAATGAGATCGCGCAAAGTGAGGCGCTCGTGGGTCACAAATGGTGTAATTATTGGTTTCACGTTCACCACCTCAACACAAACAGCGGCAAGATGAGCAAGAGCAGCGGCGAGTTTTTGACCGTTTCCCTGCTTGAATCCAAGGGATATGATCCTCTCGTTTACAGACTTTTCTGCTTACAGTCTCATTACCGCAAATCTCTCGTTTTCTCTTATGAGAACCTTGACAACGCGACTACCGCATATAAAAAGCTTATCGCTCGTATCGTCTCCATTATGAAAGAGCCCGCGGGTGAGATCGATCAGGCAGCGTTTGACGAGCTTAAGGCTAAATTCTGCGCGGCTCTTGACAACGATATGAATACGTCCTTGGGCGTGACCGCTCTTTACGACGTACTCAAGGCAAAAACCACTCCCGCCACAAAGCTCGCGCTTATCTCTGACTTTGACAAGGTGCTCGATCTTGACCTCATCGCAAAGGCAAAGAAAGAAGCTGAGCCCAAGGAAGAAGACGACGGGATCGATCACAACGATCCGTTTGTAAAGGATATCGAGGCGCTTATCGCAGAAAGAGCGGAAGCTAAAAAAGCAAAGAATTACGCGAGAGCGGACGAGATAAGACAGCTCCTTTCCGACAAGGGCGTAACACTTATCGACACTCCTCAAGGTACTAAATTCAAATTTTAAACAAACCTTGAAACATCTTGAAAACACGTCAGCTTTGTGATACAATATAAAGTAACACATAAGAAAAGGAAATATCAAAAAATGAAAAACAGTAAAAAAATCTTGAAAAGCGCAATATTGTGTCTTCTTATAGTTGCCGTTGCGCTGACACTTATCGCGTGCGGCGGAACACCGAAAGCATCTGACGCAACGGGTACGGCGGGAACTCTGAATTGGAGCTACACCTCAAATGATCAAACGCTTACGATAAGCGGAAGCGGAGATATTCCTTCTGCCGCTGCAGCAGACGAGGTATCATGGGCAAGCGTTCGTGAGAGCGTTGTGACAGTGAAATTTGTCGGAAGCGCCGAATCGGGCGGAATTACTTCTGTCGGAGATTTTGCATTCTACTTCATGCCAAATCTCAAAACCATTGAGCTCCCCGCAAGCGTAAAGACTATCGGCAAGAGTGCATTTGCATTCTGCTCGGGTATTGAAAACATCAATATCCCGTCAAATGTTACAAGCATTGGTGAAAGAGCGTTTGAAGGCTGTTCAGCTTTGAAAGCGATAGCTCTTCCCGAATCGGTCACCTCGATCGGAGAAAGCACTTTTGCTTACTGCAACGCTTTGACGGACGTCAGCGTTTTAAGCAACGTTGCTCTTCCCGCTTATGCGTTCAGAAATTGCAAGTCTCTCGCAAACCTTAACGTAGCCGAGGGTGTTAAGGCAGACGCTGCCGCTTTTGAGGGAGCTGCAAAAACGCTTGACAATTCAAACGCGATAGGATCTGAGGGTACTATCACCGTAAAATACGTTCTCGAGGACGGAACAACAAACGCGTTTGAGGAGATCAAGGATATCTCCGAATCCAAAAAGCTCGGCGAAGCCTACACCTACACCTCTCCCGCAAAGGACGGATATACTCCCGACCAAACGGTAGTCAGCGGCGTATCCGCGGGTATTGACCGTGAGATAATCGTTAAATACACAAAAGCGGCAGAGGAGACCGAGGCTGAAACTCAAGCCGAAACTCAAGCACCCGAAGAAACAGAAGCCCCTACGGATAATGAAAACGAGGGTGTGACAGCAAGCACTATAATCGCTATCGTCATTATGGGTGTAGTCATCGTAGCTATCATAGTAGGCGCTATATTGCTCATGCGTTCCGACAAGAAAGACAACTCAAAGGGCAAAAACAACTCCACAAAAAATAAAAACAAAAAATAATAAAAACTGATACAGAGGGAGCTTTCTCCCTCTGT
Source organism: Eubacteriales bacterium (assembly GCA_045533915.1). Lineage (GTDB taxonomy): Bacteria > Bacillota > Clostridia > Oscillospirales > CAG-272 > HGM12713. The sequence continues at coordinate 30,959 of JAZSIP010000024.1, read as the reverse complement.
ATTTATAAGGAGCAAAAATGAAAAATAACTATAATATAGAATTCAAGGTATCCGAGGAGCTTTTGCGTAAATTCTTGTTCGTCGCTGAAAAGGAAAAACGCTCCCCTGCCGCGCAATTTGCGTTTATGGTCCGCAATAACGTTGCGTATTACGAAAAGACCAAGGGCAGAATTTCCGACGCAGAACTCAAAAAAATAGATATTGAGCCGTATTCCGAGAAAGAAGAATAAAAAAATGAGGTTGGATCAAATTTGATCCAACCTCATTTTTTATTATCGCGCTAATTTCATTTCAAGAAGTCCGTCTCTGCCGCTCGGAATAAATATTCTGCCGCCAACGAACAAAGCTCTTTCGGGAGAAGCCGTAGTCTCAAGTCTTGCAAGTATACGAGGAGCGTTTACGTCGCTTATATCGAGTGCCCATATAACACCCGTAGGACGAACACAGGTCACCATCAAATTATCATTCAAAGAAATAAGTCCTCTGAATTTCGGCGCGATCTTCTGATGCGGCATAGCCATAACGTCCGTTACGCTTTGATGATCGGTATCCAAAAGGAAATATCTGTCCGAATAAGAATAAAAAATGTTTTCTCCGTCGGTATCTATGCCGTCTCCCGCACAATAAGAACAAGCTCTATTAGCAGCTACGTTATAATATTTGATAGTATGGAACTCTCTGTCGCCCTTGTCGGGATTTGTATATATCAAGCCGTCAACGTGGCAAAAAAGAAACATAGTTCCATCGGAAAGATTGTGCAAAGCAAAATTGTTTCCGTATAACAGCCCCACCTTAGTACTTGTTGAGTAAAGCTTTTGAGGGTTCTTAGGATCGCTCACGTCAAACACGCCAAGTCCCATTCCCGATAGTGAGCACATAAGAAAACGACCGCTGTTACTTATTGAAATCTGATAAATATTTTTCTGATCGTGGATAACACCAACGAGTTCAGCTTCGAAACCGTCAAGGTCAAATATCTCTACTCCGTCTTCACCCTCAGCTACGTAAAGTCTGTTGCCGAATATTCTTATGGTTTGAGCAAGACCTTTGGTTTTGATGACCGAACGAAGCTCCAAGGTATCCTTATCAAGAAGATGCACACCGCCCTCAACACAAGCGAGAGCTATCGCACGCTCGGTCTCGACAGCGCAAAGCACAGGAAAGCTTCCGCTATATTTTACTGAAAGCTCCGCACCCTCTCCGCTTACCGCAAACGGCGTTTTTGAAGTTTCAATATAAATATCGCCTCTGTTTTCCTCTTGATCTCCAATTTCCAAGCCACGCGCGGCAAACAGATCCACATTCGTAGCAACGAACAGATCTTTTCCAACACCCGTTACTCCCGTAACTGCATTAAGCGGCTCAGCCAGAGGCGGCAAAAATCTGAATTTTTCATCAAGCGTGTTGGGATCAAGACCGTAAACACCAAGAACCGTGTCATTTACTACCAAGGTGTCCCCATAAAAAGCAGCTTCCCACATATCTATGGTAATGCAATAGCCCTTTTCAAATAGGATTCCGTTTATACGCTTGGGCGCAGAGGGATCACTAACGTCAAACACCTCTACTCCGTTACCCATTCCGTATGCGGGATCGTCCTTGTCGTGTAAGCTTACGATGCCTCTTCCGTGCTGTCCCGTTGCCGCATACAAAATATTATCCTTTACACATACACCGTCACCTCGTCCCTGAAGAGGTATCTCCGTCAAAACGCGCGGATATTGAGGCTCGGATACGTCAACGATAACGACCTCCTTCGTTCCCCAGACGCCGCAGTAAAGTATATTATCGGAAACAGTTGCCGACTGCACCTCGCCAACACGAACGATGCTTATATGCTTTGGCTCTTTCGGGTCAGAAATATCTATTATCTGTACGCCGTACTGACGGCAGCTTATAAACGCGAGATTTCCATAAAGAGCAATTCCCGTTGCGTATTCAACGGTCTGATAATGGCAAAGCAGCTTTGGTTCTGTATTTGAAACGTCGAATATCCAAAGTCCGTCCTCACGTGCGGTGATAAACGCGGTATCGTTTACAATTTCTATCTGACGTGCCGTTCCTATACCCTCATAAGAAGCGCAAACAGACAGCTCGGGAGTAAGAACCACTAACTTTCCGCCATGTTCATCACACATTCTTTGAATTGCATATATACGCCCCTTATAAGACTTTACGTCGGTACAAGGTCCTATGCCTGCGCACTCACTTAAATACTGCTTTTTCTGTTCCATTTGTTTTCCACTTTGAATATTTGTTTTTTATAATTATATCACACTTCCATAAAAAAGTCCACATCCTTTTAAAATAATTCCAATTTCGGAAAAATATTTTCAAAAAACTATTGACATATCATATTTGTGGGTGTATAATAGTACTGTAATACATCGTTTTTGATGTTGCTTTAAATATTTGTTCATAATTCATTTATTTTTTATTAATTTGTGAGGTATGTTATGGCATCTGCACCTAAGAAAAAGCTCGAACTTTTGGTATCCCCCGACAGTGACAAGGAAGCAAAGAAAAAAGCGCTTAAGACCGCTTTGGCAAGTATTGAGAAAAAGCACGGAGAAGGCTCTGTTATGCGCCTTGGCGATAATACAAGAATGGAAGTTCAAGCGGTGAGCACAGGCTCGATCGCTCTCGATATCGCTCTCGGTATCGGCGGTGTTCCGCGCGGACGTATCATTGAGATCTTCGGCCCTGAATCCTCGGGTAAAACGACCGTTGCGCTCCATATAGTTGCTGAGGTTCAGAAGGCTGGCGGTGAGGCGGCGTTTATCGATGCGGAGCACGCTCTCGACCCTGTTTATGCCAAAGCTCTCGGCGTTGACATTGACAATCTTCTCGTTTCCCAGCCCGACTGCGGCGAGGATGCGCTCAATATCACCGAGGAGCTCGTTCGTTCGGGTGCTATCGACGTAGTTGTCGTTGACTCTGTTGCGGCTCTTGTTCCCCGTCAGGAGATCGAGGGTGATATGGGTCAGGCTACCGTCGGCGTACAGGCTCGTCTTATGTCTCAGGCTATGAGAAAGCTCTCTGCCGTTATTTCAAAGAGCAATACCGTGCTTATTTTCATAAACCAGCTTCGTGAAAAGGTCGGCGTTATGTACGGCAACCCCGAGACTACCCCCGGCGGACGCGCGCTCAAATTCTACGCGTCCGTAAGAATCGATGTCAGAAAGACCGATCAACTCAAGGAAGGCAAGGAAGCATACGGAAACCACGTTCGCTGCAAGGTCGTAAAGAATAAGGTAGCTCCCCCCTTCAAGACCGCGGAGTTTGATATCCTTTACGGAAAAGGTATATCCCGTGCGGGTGAGATAATCGATTACGCAATAAAGCTTGATATTATAAAGAAGAGCGGCTCTTGGTTCTCTTACAACGGCGAGCGCCTTTGCCAAGGAAAAGAAAAGGTGCGCCAGTATATCGATGCTCACCCCGAAATGCTTGACGAGCTTGATGCAAAGATCCGAAGCATGAGAGATCAGCTCAATACTGCCGAGGACGAGTTTGAGCTTGACGACGAGGACGACGAATTTGATATTCGCACTATGGATGAGGACGGAGAGCTTTAATGAACGTTTTTATCACCGCGCTCAGTGTTTACGGAACGGACGAGATAGCGGTATCTGTTGAAATTTCAAACGGAGATCATACCCAAAAGGAACGTCTCATTATTTCCTCCGCACAGTGTGCCGATCTTGGACTAAAATACGGAGAAATAAGCGAGAGAGTATATGACACATTGCTTTACGCTTCTCAAATACATACGGCAGTAAAGCAAGGACTCTCTATTCTCTCTTATGGCATCTGCTCCGAAAATGCGTTGATACGAAAACTTATATCCAGAGGAAACTCACGTGAGATCGCCGAGATAGCGACCGAGGAATTAAAGCAAAACGGATATATCGATCAGGATTCCGACGCGGCTCGCGAAGCTGAGCGCGGAGTTGTAAAGCTTTGGGGAAAAATACGCATAACCGCATCTCTCCGTGAAAAAGGCTATTCCGATGATTCCATTCGTTATGCGCTCACCTATCTGCGCACTTCTGGTGTAGATTACGTTGAAAACTGCGCAGAGCTTATCCGTCGAAGATGGGGTGATATCCCGAGCGATCCTACGGAGCGCAAAAAAATGGTCGCCGCGGTGATGCGCTACGGCTACACCACAGACGAGATACGCGCCGCGCGCAGAAGACTTTAAAAAGAGGAAAACAAAAAATGAAGCTATTATTCAAGCAAAGATTTTTCTCGTGGTTTGACAGCTACGACATATATGATGAGGCAGGTAATACCGTTTACACAGTGAAAGGCGAGCTTGCCTGGGGCCACCTTCTCCGTATCTATGACGCTTACGGTCAAGAGGTCGGCTGTTTAAAAGAAAAAATATTTAACTGGTTTCCAAAATTTGAAATGTATATCAACGGGAACTATGCGGGAAGCATCAACAAGGAATTTTCCTTTTTTAAGCCGAAATATCATATTGATTACAACGGTTGGATGATTGACGGAGACTGGTTTGAATGGAATTATACGATACTTAACGGCACCTATCAGTCAGTCGCTACGGTTTCAAAGGAATTGTGGAACTGGACCGATACTTACGTTATCGATGTCTATGATCCGAACGATGCGATCTACGCCTTGATGCTCGTACTTGCGATCGATGCGGAAAAGTGTTCGAGGGATTAAAAAATAAAAAAGAGCGAAAATTCGCTCTTTTTTATTTTAAATATTCCTTAAGTTCGCTCATTCTTTCGCGAGTCGCGTATCTTCCTTGTCTGTAAAGCTCAAGGGTAGCCGCTCTGTCGGACTCGGTACGCTTAAAATGCGCCGTATTTTCGGGCGCGATGATAAACACCTTGCCCTCTTCCTCGCGTTTGAAAAGCTGCTCTCTTTGCAGATTATATATACCCCCACGCATCACGAGCTTTTTCGCGAACGCTGGAAAGTTTCTGTAATATGCCGCTGACACATCGGTGAAAAATTCGCGTCCGATCTTTCTGTAATCGCGCTCTCTCGTAAGAACAACGATCACGCGGTCGCAGCCATCACGTATCGCCTTTTCAAACGGCACGGGGTTTGCAACTCCGCCGTCCATATAAAGAGCTCCGTTTATCTCAACGGGTCTGAACATAAGAGGAAGTGAGCACGACGCAACAAGCTCACGCCATTCCCCGTTCTCTCCCGTAACGCGAAGATACTCCGCCTTGCCCGTACTGATATTCGTTACGCAAGCAAAAACGTCACCGTGGAATTTGTAAAAGGTATCGTAATCAAACGGGCAATACTTATTCGGTATCTGGTTGAAAACGAAATCAATATTATAATAGCTCCTGTTGTCGCGCTTAAATAGATATTTCTTACCCATATAACGCGGATCGGGAAGATATTTCATACTGATCTCAAGAGTTCTTCCATACTGCTTTGAAACGAAATTTATTCCATTTCCGATACCCGCCGACGTACCTATGACATAATCGGCTTCTATACCCTCACGGAGAAGCTCATCTATTACACCGTTAGTGAAAGAGGTGCGGCTCGCACCTCCTTCAAATACTATTGCTGTTTTCATATCATTCTACTGAAATAATGTAATCGTAGATCGGCTGACCGCCGCATATCAGAGCGATATCAGCGTCCTTTGCCCTTGCGCGTATAACTTCTTCTGCCTTCTGCGCATCGCTCTCGGAAACGTCGTCGCCGTAAAATACCATTATATACGATGCGTCCTTCATTCCGTCCGCAAGCTTATTTATACACTCTATCGAGTTATCTCCAACGCACTCGATATGTCCGTTTACCATTCCGAGCATCTGACCGCTTACGATCTTCGCGCCCTCAATGGTAGTATTGCGTATAGCGTGTGTTACAGACATACTCGTTACGCCTCCGATAGCCGTCTCCATAGCCTCAAGGTTTACGTCTTCCTCGGCATCGGGATTGAAAGCTATCATAGCGGAAATTCCCTGAGGAACACTGCGCGTATTCATAACTATGACCTTTTTACCGCTGACAAGCTTTGCCGCCTGAACGGCTACGAGATAAATATTCTTGTTATTCGGAAGAACGTATACGCATTCCGCGGGAGTTGCGTTAACTCCATCGATAATATCCTGCGTGGAAGGATTCATAGTCTGACCGCCGTGAATAACAAAGTCCGCGCCGAGATCCTTAAACGCTTCTGTAATACCCTCACCCATACATACCGACACAAAGCCATATTTCTTTACAGGCTTCATGACCTTTGAAACGTACTCTGCCGAGTGCTTGGGAGTCTGCTCGACTTCCTTTTCTTTAGTTTCGGTCGCAACGAGATTTGAGTGTTGTTTTTTCATATTTTCTATTTTAGCGGTAGCAAGTGCTCCATACTGGATAGCCTTTTCAAATACTTGACCAGGGTGGTCTGTATGAACGTGGAGCTTGATTATATTTTCATCGTCGATAAATACAACGCTATCACCGATAGAGCAGATAAGCTCGTGAAGTTCACGTGCTGTTCCCTCTCCCTTTGATTCGTCATTTTTTTCAACGACACACTCGGTACAATACGCAAATGTAATACTCTCGGTATCAAAATCGCCAAATGTAGCTTCTTTAACTTCTTCCGAAGAAGCAATAAGCTCTACGGGATTATTATTAAGCGCCGCCGTCATTCCGCTAAGAGCGGTAACAAAACCGTATCCGCCCGCATCGACCACGTTGACCTCTTTGAGTATAGGCAACTGCTCGGGAGTCTTATCAAGAGCCTCCTGCGCAATGTCCATAAGATATGAGAACATTCCCTCAACGTCACCCGCAAAGCGAGTCTTTGCGATCTCCTCTGCTTCCTCCGCAGTCTTACGCATAACGGTAAGTATCGTTCCCTCGGTAGGATTCATTACCGCTTTATACGCTTCCTCAGTACCCTTACGGAAAGCCTTGGCTATATCCGTCGCGTCCGCGGACTCAAGACCTGCAAGTGCCTTCGCCATTCCGCGAAAGAAAAGCGAAAGGATAGCGCCCGAGTTGCCTCTTGCGGAGCGAAGTACCATATCCGCGATCTTACCCGCACATTCGGACACAGGACCGTCAAAGCCCTCAAGAGTTCTGACTGTGCTGAGAGTCAGCGTCATATTGATACCTGTATCTCCGTCGGGAACGGGAAATACGTTCATATTATTGATCGCCGTCTTATTGTTGTCAAGAGCATTGGCGGCGGAGATCATCATATCGTAAAAAATATGTCCGTTTATAACCATAAGTTATTACCTCTGTTTTCCATAGAAGAACAATGCGAGCGTTCCGGGTCCCGAATGAGCTCCGATAACAGGACCTACATAGTCTATCACCAAGACTTCTACGCCGAATTCCATTTTTATACGGGCTGCAAGATATTCCGCATCTTCAAGACAGTCTCCGTGAGAAATAAACACAGGCTGATCCTTTATATCGGTATGAGAATCACGCATATTTCTGAGAAGTGCCTCGATAGCCGCCTTACGTCCGCGAGCCTTTTCAACGTTTATAAGTTTTCCCGCGTTATCAACGTGCATAACGGGCTTTATTGAAAGCATCGTGCCCATTACCGCGGTAGCCGCGCTGACTCTTCCGCCTCTCTTCAGGAAGAAAAGATCGTCAACGGTAAACCAGTGGCAAAGATTCAGCTTATTGTTTTCAACAAAATCTCTTACCTCTTCGATAGACGAGCCATTTTCTCTCATCTTTGCGGCAGAGTAAACGATAAGTCCCTGACCGAGACTTGCGCAAAGAGTGTCTACGGTAAATATCTTTCTGTCGGGATATTTTTCCGAAAGCTCTGCGGCTGCAACGGAACCTGCGTTATATGTACCGCTAAGTCCCGAGGAAAAGCCGAGGTAGAGCAGATCATTGCCTTCGGCAACGAAGGGCTCGAAAGCTTCGATAAAATTATTGATGCTCGGCGTTGACGTCGTAGCCGACTTTTTCGTGCGGAGCGCATCGTAAAATTCCTTGGTATTTACAAGATCGTTAGGCTTAGGCTCTTCTCCCTCCAAGGTCACGGTGAGCTGTACCATTTTTATGCCAAGCTCGTTAACGCGGCTTATCGGCAGATCTGACGAAGAATCGGTAAAAATTACAAAATTCTGCATTTGTTTTTCCTTTCCCTGCTCTTGATTTTAGTCACAAGAGCACTGAGAACTCTGTTCCCTTTTTATTGTTTTTATGAGCTATCTTATTTTACAAGATGACGCTTGATCTTCTTGGAAGTTGTCTTTTCGAATTCGGTTTCGCGAATTTCGATCTGCTTTACCTGCTTGTGAGAGGGCAGGTTCTTGTTGATCTTATTTATTTCCTTCTGGATATCCTCTTGAATAGTCTCAATAGGAGTATTCTCAGGATACTGTGTAAAGTTAGGATAAATAAGCGCTACAAGATTTACGACCTCTCCGCTTTGTCTGCCAACAACAACGCACTCGGCGATCTTGTCGATAGCAAGATATTCCTCAATCTCCTCGGGGAAAATATTTTTACCGTTTTCAAGAACGATAACAGTCTTCAAACGTCCCGTGATATAAATATATCCGTCCTCGTCTATATAACCCATATCGCCCGTACGGAACCAACCGTCGTCGGTGAATGCCGCCTCGTTTGCCTCGTCGTTGTTATAATATCCGAGCATTACGTTATCGCCCTTTACCTGTATCTCGCCCTCGATAAATCCGCGCGCGTTCGTCTCTGTTCCCTCAACTCTCGCCTGACAGCAAGGAACGCAAGGTCCGACCGAGCCGTATTTACGAGCATAATAAGGAGTTACGCTGACAAGAGGTGAGCATTCGGTTATACCAAAGCCCTCATAAATGGAAATTCCTATATTTTCAAAGAACTCTATCATTTTCGGGTTAAGCGCCGCGCCGCCGCAGATTATCTTCTCAAGCTTTCCGCCGAAGCTTTCGTGCACGTCCTTGAATATAGCGCGTCTGCTGTCTACACCGACGCTCTTCAAAGCCTTTGACGCGCCGATTCCGACCTTGAGTATCTTGTCTCTGCCCGTCTTCTTTGCCTCTGCCCATATCTTCTTATAGATCGTATATATGAAGAGAGGAACAAGAACGAGTCCTGTGGGTTGGAATATCTTGAAATTTTTGAGAACGTGGGTAAGCGAGTCGTTTATACAAACGTGCATACCGTATACAAGAGCCGCGAGCATTACAGCAAGCTCATACGTATGATGAAGCGGCAATACGGAAACTATCTTATCATCGGGAGTGAAGTCAACCGTTTCTGCTGCCGAATTTACAACTGAGAATATATTGTTCTGGCTAAGCATTACGCACTTGCTGCTTCCCGTAGTTCCCGAAGTAAAAAGGAATTCCGCAAGCGAGTCTCTGTTCTCGACCTTTGGAAAACGATATCCGCGGCGAACCGCAAGCTTACCGTTCTCTATTATCTTTGCGAGAGAAATTACTTTTTCCTTCTGCTCCTCAGCCTCATCAGGATCTATCGCGATAAATTTCGTAAGGCTCTTATGCTCAGTCATAAAAGCATCAAATTTACCGTTAAACGATCCCGCGTAAACTATAGCGTCTGCATCAACACTGGCGAGAAATTCTCCGATAACTCCGATCTCCAGTTCTCTGTCCATAGGTATCGCAATACCGCCCGTTGCGAGAATAGCGATATACGAAGCTACCCATTCTACCGAGCTCGGTCCTATAACCGCGATCTTTTTCTTTGCAAGTCCCGCCTCGGTAAGTCCTGCGGCGATTCTCAGGATCTTTGCATTTAGCTTTGAATAGGTAAGATCCTGTACCTTGCGCTCTTTATCAAAATAAGAATATGCTATTCTGTCTCCGTGCTTTTCAATAACGCGGCAAAAGTCAACTACGTCGTTTACTCTTTCGTAGCGTCTCTCGGTCTTTGGTTTGCGATGCATTTTTATGGGTTCTATCTTTTCGGATCTCATTATATTTTTCCTCCCTAACGCGCAAAAGCGTTTTATTTATTGTTTTATATTTTGACTCTTTAAAGTGATTTCAATTCTCTTTTTTTATGTTGGTATTGCCAAGCGGCATCTCCTCCGCCCGCTTCAGATTTTCGCATATAGTTCCAAGCGTTTGATACATAACCGCGATATGCTCGGGCGGTATGTCTCCGCTGACATATCGGAGAACCTTTACAACCTTTTGCTCGATCTCGTCAGCTATTCTTTTTCCGCTTTCGGTCAAGACGATCTTGTTTCGATATCCCGCCGTTTCTGATTTATCTCGAACATAACCCTTTTCGCTAAGCTCCCCGATAAGTCTCGATATCTGCGCCTTATCTATCTCACATTCGATCGAAAGCTCTTTTCTTGTAAGCCCGTCGGGAGAAGCATTAAGTCTTTTAAGACAGAGCGTATGCGTACTGCCAAGTCCGTACGGCTCCATACCGTGATTTTTGATCCTTTGCAGACTCTTCATAGCAGAGCCGATCAAAGTACTGAAATCCTCAAAACGATCTCGATTTTCTATCTCCATTGTTATCCTCCTTTCGTATTATTTTACTACTCGGATATATATTACCACAAAATTGTTGAGTTGTCAACATTTTTTGACTATTTTTTACCTAATATATTCTTCCACATATAATATACGGATATTCAATTCTATTTTTTGGGGTATTTGCAAAAAAATACGTCTAAAAATCTATTTTAAAAACTAAAATATCCCTTCGGATCTTACTCCGTCGGGATATTTTTATTATATTAAATTTATAGATCAAGTTTCAGAAAGAGCATATAAATTTACGTTGTTAACGTTTGCAACGCCCACATAAAGTTTGTTTGTAAAACGCCCCTCTTTTACAAAATGATCCATAACATATTTTGCTGAAAACGGCATTTCCAATGAACTGATTTCATTTAATGAAAACCATTTACACTCTCCTTCATTTGAAATCAACTCTTTATCAGTTTCTTTCGTTAACGTCGCAAAAAAATAATAGTTTTGTCGAATTTCTCCATTAGTATTTCTCAAAGTAATATAGCGTAATGATAAATTTTCGATATTTTCCGCATTCAAACCAAGTTCTTCTTTCATTTCTCTGAGCACACAGGCCTTGGCATCATTTAGCTCGTTTTTCTCAAAATGTCCCCCGGCAGAGCCTGTCCAAACTTCGTTTACCACCTTTCCGCCTTTTCTATATAATAACAAAACTTTTTCATCTTTTAGAAGATATATCGCGGTCATATTTCTCAATTTCCCATTCATGTTTTATCTCCTTTTTGATAAATTCATATTTTATTAAAACCCTATGCCTTTATTTTTCTGAATATAATTTATCAAATTTCCAACGCATTGGGTTTTCGGAAATATATCTTAAATGTTCTTCATAATCTTGTCTGTTGCGAATAATATGATCGCTGGAACGATATTGCCACATATTAACTCCGATTTCTTTGTTACAAAAACGTTTAAACGTTGATAAAAAGCGAGCAACTATCGTATTTTGACTTGCAGGGACCGGCGTCCTCGACGGTCCATTTTCTCGTGCTTTTACAAATAACATTATATGTATATGATTTGGCATAATAACATAGCTCTCAACCGAAATATCATCATAAAAATTATTTAACTGATTTATGTATTTATCCGCAATTTTTCCGTATTTAGACAATTCGATGTTTGGACCGTCGAGGACGCCGGTCCCTACAATTCGAGAGAGGATACAACGTCGATCTTTTGTACATATCGTTAAGAAAAACACACACGCTCTATTATAGTCAGCACCTTGCAATCGTGTTGTTTTTCTGTTTTTTGTTTTTATTTCTTCCATCTTTATTTTCCCACTCATTATATCACAAAATCGCCAGAGATAAACACCTCTGACGATTATTTCAAAAGTCATTGCCGGAGCAAGAAATCGCGTAATTTTATCAATATTTATCGCTCTCGTCCTCGGGAATGACCTCTTTAAAAGCTGTAAGCGCGCACTCTATCATATCATCGTCGGGTTCAAACACGGTCAGATGCTGAAGCCACATACCAGGGGCGGAGATCACTCTCGTAAACGCGTTATCGTGTCTGCCCGCGAGCTTGATAAGCTCATATCCTATACCCATAGTCAAAGGGAGCAGAAGAAGCTTAATAAGAGTTCGCACTATCGTAGGAACGTTTTCTATTCCGAACGCCATAAATATCGGATCGATAAAGAATGATATCACTATACCGACAATAAGCATAAGAATAAGGAACGAAGTTCCGCATCTCGGGTGGAATCGGCGCTGCTTTTTCACGTTCTCAACGGTAAGCTCAAGTCCGCTTTCATAACAGAATATCGTCTTATGCTCCGCACCGTGATACATAAAGGTACGGCGTATATCCTTCATTCTCGAAACGAGCGCCATATATACGACAAGGATAGCTATTCTCAAAACGCCCTCGAACACCGATTTTATAAGCGAATTGAGTATTTTGTTGCCCGATTTTACCGCGGGTATAAGCATAGTCAACCACTCGTAGAGCTGTGCGGGAAGCCATACGAAAAGCACGAGAGCAAGAACTATTCCAAGCACAGATGCCACTACCATAAGTACGTTCATAAGTGCCGAGGAGCTCTTCTCTTCCTCTTTTTCAGACTTGTTCTCTGTTTTTTCTTCCGACTCTTTTATTTCTTCCGAATTTTCAGCATTTACGGTAGGCTCTTCGACCTTTTCTTCAACAGAAAGCATTTCCGAAGCAGTCTCTGTCACCTCCGAAATCTCTTTCTTTTCGGTCTCTTTCTTTTTCTTATTTGACGGCTCTTCGTCCTCAAGTCCCGCTATCTCTGCGGAACGCATAAGACATTTATAGCCGAATCTCATTGAATCGATAAATCCGAACACGCCTCTTATCAATGGAAGCTTAAAAAACTTCGCGCGATTCGTTCCCTTTGTTTCCCACTTTTCGAGAACTATCTCCCCCTCGGGATTTCTGACCGCCATAGCCGTCATTTTAGGACCGCGCATCATTATTCCCTCAATAAGCGCCTGACCGCCTATAGAGGTCTTTTTCGCGCAAGATATCTTTTCACAATCTTTATTTTTCACACTTTTTCTCCGTTTCTACTATAATGTTTACGATAGAAAAACAACTAACAGTAATAACTATACTCCTGCAAATGCTTTCTTTTTGCTTACTTTTTGCGGAGTTACCGCAGGTTACTCCCATTTTCTTTCGCGAAATAAAAACAATTAACAGTAATAACTATGCCCCTGCAAATGCTTTCTTTTTGCTTACTTTTTCTTTCGCGAAAGAAAAAGTAAGTTACCACTCGCGAGGAGATCCGTTGACCATATGCCAGAAGCTTCCGCTTTCTGAAGGCTTCGTCTCGGAATAAAGGCTTATCTTCGCATTTTTAAAATAATCGTTTCCGCTTGCTACTCTGCTAAGTAAAGAATCGACCTCGGCATCTGTACCATAGAAAAACACTGTTTGCAAAGATTCACAATCACGGAACGCGCTGTTTGCTATAGCCGTATCCGTTCCGCTTGCGAATGAGTGCATAACGATAACAGTGAGAGAAGCACAAGCTTTAAACGCGTCCTCATCTATAAGCTTTAATGTTTTCGGAAGTGTTACCTTTGTTATTCCCGACTCAATAAAAGCTTCGGGCTCGACCTTTTCAAGCCCTTCTCCCAATACTACCGACGTAAGCTTATTACAGCTTCCGAAGGCGCACATACCTACATAGGTCAGAGCTCCCTTTACGGTTATCGGAATATCCTTACAATTCTCAAACGCCTGCTTTCCTACGCTCACGATATTTTCATGAAGCGTGATAGACGCAATATCCTCCGAAGAAAGATCCTTAAACGCACCCTCGCCCACAGCAACGACGTTAAGTCCGTTTATAAGCTTCGGCAAAACTATATTTTTAGGCAGCGGATCATATCCGTCCTTAAAGCCTGTAATACAAGCGGTATCGGTGTTTTCGACAGGCGAATATTTAAACAAAGCGTCAGCAGATATCCACTCCGCCTTAAGTGTCATATCACCCTTGACTGTATCGTTGCCAAAGCTCCACGCCTTTCCGTTGTACGTCCATTCGTCAAAAACGTAGTTGTCATAGGTCGGCTCTGCGGGTTTATTTACATTCGAGCCTGCCGCCACCTTTTGAGACGAAACCTCGCTTCCTCCGTTCGAATTAAAGGTAACTGTATAATAGACAGTTTCGGTCTCTTCCACATCATTTCCGTTTTTACAAGATAAAAGCATTATCGGCAACAAAAGCATTACCGCCGCTATAAAAATTGACGTTATCTTTTTCAAATCCTATCCTTTTCGGCGCAAATATCTTATGCGCGTTTTCCTTTCAAATGATACTCTAATTATATATTATTTTATCTTTTTTGTCAACAGTGACACAAAAAGAGAGAAAAAATGTAACAAGCCGTACACAAAGAAAAAACAATTTAAAAGGTATCGTTTCTTCTCTTTCCGAGCTTCCACAAAAGCTTTCTCAAAAGCTCGGCGGGAAATACGCTGAGTGACACAAGCATAGTAAACAAAAGCTCATTTGCGCTAAGGGGCGCTGTTCTCAAAACACTTCCGCCAAGGTAAACGAATATTATCTGTACGCATAGCACGGCAAACATTATCAGAACGAAGCCTCTGTTTTTTCCTATACCCGAAAGCAATCGCAATCGGTCGGTACGAGCATTGAAGCAATTAAACACCGATGTGAAAATGAAAAGCGCGAAAAACGCGGTCAAAAGATATAACCTGTTTGCATCGCTTCTGAAATGCGACGTAAAGAATGGCAAGAGCAGGAAGCCAAGACAAAGTGTTATGGTAAATGCCCCGAGAAAAACTATCTGATTTACCATATACCGATTCAATATCGGCTCGTCTCGGCGCTTCGGCTTCTCCTTCATATAAGACGGAAGCGGAGCTTCTCCCGCAAACGCAAGACCTCCCAAGGTGTCCATAATTATATTTATCCATAGCATCTGGACGACTGTCACGGGCGCATCTATACCTATGAGCGGACATATCATCGAAACACCAACGGCACAAAAATTCATTGTAAGCTGAAGAGTTATGAATTTTCTTATGCTCTTGAATATTGTTCTGCCGTACAGCACTGCCTTTGCTATTGACGAAAGGTTATTGTCAAGAATGATTATATCTCCAGCGTCACGTGCCACCTGTGTTCCGCTTCCCATAGCAAATCCTATGTCAGCGCGTTTTAGCGCGGGGGCATCCTTTATTCCGTCGCCCGTCATTCCGACGACGAGGTCACGCTCCTGCGCTATTCGGACAAGTCGGCTCTTATCGGTCGGCAATGCCCGTGCTACGACCGCAAGGCGCGGAAGTGCGCGCGACAGCTCTGCGTCGCTCATTTTTGCCATCTCCTCGCTCGTAATTATAATATCTCGTTCTCGGTCGACTATACCGCACGAACGGCCTATGCTCTCCGCTGTCGTTCTATTGTCACCTGTTATCATTACGATGCCTATTCCCGCACCCTTTAGTTCACTGACTGCCACACGCGCTTCCGCTCTTAACGGATCGCTCAGAGATACCGCGCATATGAGCGTAAGAGCGCCGAAATCTCTGTCTTTGGAAAAGCGCTCGCCCTCGCAAAGCAATAAAACACGCTCTCCTTTTTCGGTCATTGAAAAAATGCGGCGCGAAAATTCATAAGAATACGGAGCAAACGGTACAAGAGCGCCGTCCTCTCTGTATGCGTAGGAAACACGCGGTAAAAGGCGCTCGGGAGCGCCTTTTACAAGGCAAAGCCGTCCTTTACCCTCAAGCAAGACCGCCGAAAGCTTTTTATCACTGTCAAAAAGCAATCTGTCCGATATGCGATAGTCCGCGCCGTTTCCTATGCCTTTTGCGGAAACGAGCAACGCGCGGTCGGTTGCGTTTCCGCCGATAGCTCCGCCTACTGAAAGATCGGCTTCGTTATTGTGTATACACGACAGAGAGTAAAGCTCCCCTATCCTTTTTGAGCCTTTGAAAAGCTCCTTTGCGCCCGTATATTCGGAGCAGTTTGCCGTAAGTATTCGACAAACGTTCATTTTACCCTCTGTTAACGTTCCCGTTTTGTCGGTAAATAAAAGATTCATACTCCCCGCCGCTTCTATCCCCACAGGCTTTCGAACAAGCACCTGATCGCGCACCATTCGGCGTATGTTGGCAGACAAAACCACCGCTATCATCATTGGAAGCCCTTCGGGGACGGCGACTACGACGATAGTAAGCGCTAACATAAATGCGTGAAGAAGCTTTTCGAGCAGATACGGAGTATCAGATATCTTCATTATCACAAGCGGGATATGGAATCCGCTGTCTATAACTAAAACGTTAAAAAGATATGCTACCGCTACGAGCACTGCGGCAACGTATCCGATAACGCTTATCTGCTTTGCAAGCTTTGTAAGACGGATCTTTAACGGGCTTTCTCTTGTGTCCGTCTGTACCTCTCGCGATATCTGACCGAGAAAGGTCGAGTCTCCGACACCGAAAACGCATATCTCTCCCTGTCCCGACAAAACTACAGAACCGCGAAATACCGCGCTCTGCGAGTCGGGCTTTTTTGTTGTGTCACGGCTTTTTCGCTTTTTTACCTCACGATTCTCACCCGTCATAGCCGATTGATCGACCGAAAGCTCCCCCGAAATGACGAACGCGTCAGCGGGTATCTGCTCTCCCGCGCCTATAAGTACAACATCACCGACAACTATCTCCGATATAGGTATCTCGCAAATGTTTCCGTCTCTGCGAACTCTGAAGCTTGACGCCTCCGCGTCCTCAGATAACCGTCTGAAAGCCGCCTCGCTTCCCCTCTCCGAAACGGTGGAGATGAACGCCGCAAGAAAGACCGAGACCGCGATACCGATAGTCTCTATCACATCTCCGCCACGAAAAACAAAGAAAAGATTTACTATAAGGGCGCAAAGCAATATTCTCGTTACGGGATCGCCGAGATTGCAAAAAAAATGCCGCAAAAGGCTTTTCGGTTTGCTTTTGCTCAAAATGTTCTCTCCGTTTTCCTCGCGTGACCGAATAGCCTCGGCACTGCTTAATCCATAGTTTTTTTGATTTACCTTTTCTCTGCTCTCTATCATTTCCAAGCTCCGTTCTCTTTCTTTAGTTAATTTATATGAGAAACAAGCCCGTGAAATGAAGCATAAAAAGAAAAAAGACTTTCTCTTTCGTCAAAGACCAAGTGAGAAAGTCTTTTTTATAAATGTGTTTTTATTCCGCAAAATTCTTTAACATATTGATGATAGTGCCGAAATAGTCGCTGTCAAGACTGTAAAACACCACGCGTCCGACGTTGCGCGTTTTTATCATTCCCGTGCGAAGCATAAGGCTCAAGTGATAGTAGGAATTCGTTCCCGTAAGTCCAAGCTCCTTTTCGATATCGCGGATAGTTACACTTCCGTTTCTCTTCATAAGCTCAAGGATCTCAACTCGGTTCTTTTCGGATATCGCGTTACCGAAGGAATCAAGCTCGGGGCGCTTTCTGTACTCCATAGATTCAAGGGCGCACATATAGTCCGCACCGAGTATAAGAGTTACGTTTTTGCCGTCCGAGACAAACTCCACGGTATTTTTAGCAGCCGCGCAGAAGCTTATATAAAGCTTTTCGGGAAGCTTTGAAAAGCTCTTTACTCTCGCTATCCTGTTCAAAAGCTCCTCGGAATTTATGTCGGGAACGCTTGAATAAAGCTCGGTTACGCTTTCTTCTCTTCTCTTTTCTATTATCTCGGCACTTTCGCGAAGCGCGGAGCACAAGAGAGCCACCGACGAATCGGGATCGATAAAAAATGAGAAAAGTCCGCTCTTTACCGTGTCGTCAAGCGAGGATTCTCGCACGAGAACGCCTATCTCCGCAATATTGCTTTTGGTAAGACCTGAATGATCAACACGAGGAAAATAGTAATCAAGCATTTTTGAAAATACTCCGTCAACGTCCGAAAGCTCTTTGCAAAGAGAATCGAGCGTATCGCTCTCCGAAAGCTTATTTTTTTCGAAAAAGCAGGTCAGCATAAAGCATTGAGAGTTATCCTTTTGCGCAAAAAACGGCGCTAGAGAGGGCGCGAAAGGACTGCATTCGTCCACAAGCTCCGAGAAAAAATCCGAATCCGCTATAGGCTTTTTGTAATTTACAAGCTCCGAAAAGCCCTTGTCCTTATTATAATGTAAAATAAATGGGAAATAGAGGTCGTAAATATATCCTACGCTGTTTATCGGTATAAATCGATCGTTTTCCTTTTTCATTTTAATTTACCCCTTTCGGAAATAATTCTTCTTACGCTTTCATTATACCCGAAATTCGACCGATTGTCAACCATTGTTAATAAGTTTTTTTCAAAGACTACTAAAAATCACAAATTTATGTGTTGAAAAACATTTCCACACAGCTGCGCCGCGGCTTCGACAGTACTGTTTGATTCAATTACATACTGTGCAATACCTACCCCTATACCTATCACAATAGTTATTGCTATCATTATAATATCCCATTTTTTTATTCTGAACGTGCGTCTGTAAACGATATAAGCGACAAGCATAGCTATTACGCCAATAACCACTATGAGAGGATCATACGCCCAAAGTATAACACTTATAACGTAATAAGGTATAAGGAATTTATATCCGATAGGAGACGTCGAGATATCCTCGACCTTTTCCACTCTTTGCTTCTTGAAGGTTAAATAAAGAAGCAGAGCGGAGATAATACCAATGATCCCCCAAAAGATACAACTTATACTTGCCTCCAACATATATCCGCTAACACTGCTATACTGCTCCATCTGATCCATAAATATAGACGTAACTATATCAAACGGAGAATAACAAATCATTCCGTAAGCAATATCGTCGATCAAATCGCCTCTTATATTAAACAACTCGTCTGCCACGAGAAACGGAAAAGCAAACGCAAATATCCACGCAATCATAAAAACGACAGCGTCTATCACTGTATTTCCTTGAGAAAATATGAACGCAAAGAACAGGTATATAACAAGTCCTATACCGAGAAGAGCAAAGTAATATCCAAAAACATAAGATTCGTCTACCCAATGTTTCTCTTGAAGCAACGCGGCAAATATTATCGCCGCTTCCCCCGTAAACGCAAGCGTTATGTGTATCCAACCGTTCAATAAATGCGCAAAGAGCATTTTTGTTCGGCTTACGGGAAGAGTAAAAAGCGTATCGAGATTTCGTCTGCTTTTGAAAGAGTAAAGCTCAAAGATCGGCATAACCGTACAAAGAGCCGCAAAGATCGTTGTATAAAACGCCAACCTAACACGAGCGCCTATTATTGCATCTTTAGAAATACCACCCATAATTTGCACTTTTAAATAATCATAGCGAAAATCTACTATTTCTCCCATATTTATAAGTGAAATCACCAGAACGATCGCCATCATTATGATCAATCTCAAAAAAGTTGATTTAAAATGATATTTAAAATATTGTCCAAAGCTTTTCATACGTTATGCCTCCTTTCCCGCCTCGTTGATAAACAGCTCCTCAAAGTTCATAGGCATCTCCTCTATGACAGCGGGTGAGAGAGCCATCAGCTTTTCTTCCATTTCCTTGTTATCTCCCTCAAGAACTATGCGCACAAAGCGGTCGGTTCTCGATATCGAGCTTACGGGAAGTCCGTCGAATATACTGTCGGGAACTTTTGTTAAAAACGCAAGCTGGAATTTGCAATACTTCGAGACTTTTTCCTCGATCTCTCCCGATGCCGCTACCGTCTTTCCGTCAATAAGCGTATAAGTATCGCAAAAGTCCTCAAGCTCACGGAGAGAATGGCTTGAAATTATGACAGTCGTTCCCTTTTCCTCGACAAGCTTTATAAGTTCGTCCTTGAATCTCTTTCGTGAGAGAGGGTCAAGTCCGTCGAATGCCTCGTCAAGAAGCAAGAATTTTGGGCGGATAGCAAGAGCAAGCGCGATATACACCTGTCTTCTCATTCCCTTTGAGAAATTGCGTATCGGCTTTTTGGGGTCAAGCTTGTATTTACTCAAAAGGTCAAGATATATGCTCTTATCAAACTCGGAGTAAAAGCTTCCCATCATATCCGCAAGGCTCTTTGCCGTTGTGTTCAAGGTATAATACGGATCGTCGGGCAGAAAAAAGAGATCTTTTCTCATGTTTTCATCGCTCGGTGAGACTCCGTCATACTCTATCTTTCCCTTATCGGCAAGATACACGCCCGACAAAAGACGCAAAAGCGTGGATTTTCCCGCTCCGTTTATACCGACAAGTCCCATTATCGTGCCGTCCTCGACGGTAAGATCTATATTTTTCAATATCTCATTTCCGCCCAAAGAGTGCGACAGATCATTTACTCTAATCATCTTGATATACCTCCTCTAATATTGCAAAAAGCTCCTCTTTACTAACACCCGAAAGCTTTAATTCTGACGTTATCTGTTTGAACTGACCTAAAGACTCGGCTTTACCGAACTTCTCAACGGTAACGAAAGCGCCTTTTTTAAGCATACATCTCACAAGTCCGCGCTCCTCCAAGGTCGAATAAGCGCGCGCCACAGTGTTCGGATTTACATTGAGATCACCCGCCGCCACGCGAACCGACGGCAATCTATCTCCGTTTCTGTATACTCCAGCCTTGATGTACGCTTCGAATTTGTCCGCGATATCAAGATAGACGTCCTGCTTCCCCGATATCTCCTTTTTCACTTCCTATCACCCCTTATTGTTTAAAATCTGTATTATCTGTATTGTTTGTATCAACTGTATTATATCACATAAAAATACGTATGTCAATAGATTTTCAAAAGGATATCGCATATCCGCGCACAGACTCTGCCGTCTCCGAAGCGATGTGTCGGACGAGCCGCTGAGATGTATTCTTTATCGTCCAAAAGAAGCTTTGCCGTTTCATTAAAAATGGTTTTCTCATTCGTTCCGACAAGTCTCAAAACACCCTCGTCTATCCCCTCTTGCCTCTCGGTCACGTTTCTCATAACGAGCGTTGGCTTTCCCAAAAACGCCGCCTCTTCCTGAATACCGCCCGAATCCGTAAGGATAAGGTAACATCTCGCGAGAAGATTGTGAAAAACGTCGACCTCGGGCGGCTCTATGCAAAATATCCGCTCGTGTTCGCCAAGTATCTTTTGCGCCGCTTCTCTGACCGCGGGATTTTTATGTAAAGGAAAGACCGCATATATATCGGGAAAGCTCTCGACGGTCCGAACGAGAGCGCGAAGCATATTTTTCATAGGCTCTCCGAGATTTTCTCTGCGGTGAGCCGTGAAAATTATCATCTTTTTATCATTTTTAAGACAAAATTCGGGCAAAACAAATTCTTTTCCGACAGTAAATTTCAGAGCGTCGGTAACGGTATTGCCCGTTATAAAGATGCGATCACTCTTTATTTCCTCGGAAATAAGATTCTGACGAGCCTCCTCTGTCGGCGCAAAGTGATATGACGCGAGGATTGAGACGGCTCTGCGGTCAAATTCCTCGGGAAACGGGCTGAATATATCGCCGCTTCTCAGTCCCGCCTCGACGTGTCCTATAGGTATTTTACGATAAAACGCCGCAAGAGCCGCGGCAAACGCGGTCACCGTGTCACCGTGAACGAGCACAATATCGGGACGTGTCGATTCAAGTATCTTATCAACTCCACAAAGTATTCGTGAAGTGAGCGAAGCCAACCCCTGCCCCTCTTTCATAACTGAAAGATCAAAATCGGGAGATACGCCAAATACACGCAACACTCCGTCAAGCATCTCACGGTGCTGACCCGTAACACAGACGAGCACGTCAAATTCACTCCGTTTTTTCAATTCATTCACGAGCGGACACATTTTTATAGCTTCGGGACGAGTTCCGAAAACGCAAAGTATTTTTCTTTTTCTCATTTTTCCTCCAAAACCTTTTTTTACATTATATTTTCAAAAACAATGTAAAAGCATAGATCTTGGATTTTTTATTTTGATAAATTTTGATTTCGCGAGTTGTTTCACAACTCGGTCAACAAAGCGATTCGCGGTTGCGTCCCGCGAATTTGCTACGCAAAATACGCTTTGTTGCGTCTTCTGTTCATTACTTCTTCTCCCCGATAAACCGCAATTTGTTTAATTTTAATATTACAGCGCAAAAAAACTCCCTTTGTAAAGGGAGTTTTTGCATAACGATTTATCTCAAAGACAAGCTATAAAGAGCCACGCAAGTATTGCGGTTATGATAGATTGTACCGAAATAGCGGGAAGCGCGAGAATTACAGAAACGAGTGAGAAAATAAAGATAACTATACCGAATATGCGGCATTTTGTCTTTTTGATACCGATAATTCCAAAAATACCCGCAAGAAGTGTAAGAACACCGACAGCCGCCGCAACGATAGCGGGAAGAGACAGATCGATTATCGATTTTATAAGCGTTATCGGAGAAAGAATTCCCCATATTATGTATACGATACTGATGACGATCTTCAAGACCTTTTTAGTTGTTTGCTTCATAGCGCACCTCCAAGTTATTGTTTTGTTATTTATATTATAACCGAAAATCCCTCTCTTGTCAACCGTTACGAAAACAAAAAAGTTGGCTCATAAAAAATGAGCCAACTAAAAACAAAAAATTATAAAAAGCAATTATCTGTTTTTGCTGTTCTGATAATTCTGATTGTTCTTATTCTGATTCTGGTTATTCTGATTCTGGTTGTTCTGGTTCTGGTTGTTCTGATTCTGATTGTTCTGCTGATTACGGCTGTTATTCTGATTCTGATTGTTGTTCATTATTTTTCACCTCCTTATAAGGTTGTGAAAATAGTCTTTCTGATTTTTGCTAATTATATTCATCGGAATAAAAAATAAAGGTGCTCAAACAAGCACCTTTATTTTTTATTTAAAATCAAGGACGAAGTCCCATTCCGCCCTCAAGCGTAAGCGTTTCTCCGTTCATATACTTAAAATCGGGAGACGCGAGCTGAACACAAACTCTTCCGATCTCGGTCTCGGGATCGCCAAAGTGACCCGCAGGCGGCATTTTTACGTTTGCCTTGAACGCATCGGGGTATGCTTTCTCGAAGTTCTCGAGCTGAGCCGTCCAAGCAAGAGGACAAATAATATTAGTATTTATACCGTCCTTTGCCCACTCGGTAGCGGCAACGCGCGAAAGTCCGCGGATACCCTCCTTTGCGGCGGCATACGAGCACTGTCCGTAATTTCCGAAAAGTCCCGCGCCCGAAGCAAAGTTGATGACACTTCCCTGTGTTTCCTTAAGATAAGGATAACACGCCTTCATATAATAGAAGGTAGCGTAAAGTCCGGAATACATGGCAAGATCGAACTGCTCTGTCGTATGATCCTGAATCGCTACACCCGACGCAGATGCCTGTGCGTTATTTATAAGCACGTCAATGCGTCCGAACTCCTTCATAGCCGCTTCCGCAACGCCCTTTGCCGTAGCCTCGTTGTCAGAGCCCGTCGCGATATCTGCCGCGAGAGCCAATACCTTGATGCCGTAAAGGCGCTCAAGCTCTTCCTTTGCCTTTTCAAGCTTTGCTACGTTTCTTCCCGTAATAACGAGATTTGCGCCCTCTTTTACATATACGGTAGCGATACCGTATCCGATCGATCCGCATCTTCCGTCCGAAAGCACGGCATAGCCAGCTCCCGTGATTATTGCTGTTTTACCTTTCAAAAAGCTCATTTTTTGTTTCTCCTTTTTTAAGTTTTGACCCTCATTTAAATAAAAAACAAGGAACATATCTTTTTCTTTATAATTATACATCTTTTTTGAGCAAAATACAATACCATATAAGAAAAAATTATATTTTTCAAAAAAGTTTCAATGTCAAATTATCGGTATATTTTTTGTTAGTATGTATTAATATTGTCACATTTGGTTTTTATAAACTCAAAAATCGGACTGGTATGAAAAAGGGACAGGACGAAAGATAAGAAGTAAAAAGCAAAAATCCCGCACTTTCGTGCAGGATTTTTGAGACGTGTTGACAAAAAAGATGCCGCTATCTCCCTGACAAATTAGAATTTTCTAATTGACTATATTTCGATGAAAACTATCAAACATTATTTTTTTGCGTACAGCAAAGTCCGACAATTGATGTAATTGCTGCAAGCACACTAACAAAAACAGGCTTCAACACAGAGAGATAATACCAAAATAAACTGTAAGCGGGAACACCACCGCCACCGATTACAGTTACACTTGTAACTGCGGATGCATCTCCTATATTTTTCATAAGATATATTGAGCCGAAGAAAAGTAAATACCTAATCAGTGAAATCGCCGAAACAATTAAAACTACTGTGAACACAACTCTCCAAATTTTACGACGATGTTCATTCTGTTTAGAATGCTGCTCGTTTAATACTTCCAATTTAGCCGCCAACATTTTGGTAAAATCAGGTTCCTCAAACACGGAAATTTTCTCTCCAAGCAAAAAGTTAACCGTGGTATCCAGAACCTCTGCAATTTGAATTACCATTTCAGCATCAGGAACCGATAATCCCTTTTCCCATTTTGAAACGGTCTGACGAACTACATTCAATTTGATTGCCAGTTCCTCCTGAGATAAGCCTTTAGCCTTTCTTAGTGCTTTAATATTTTCATTTAGCATAATTATCCCTCCTTTGAATGTAATTATTATATCACCAAAGCCTGTTGCATTCAAGCAACCGATGTTAACATTCCCCAAAAAGAAGAGTAGAGCTAAATAATGTCGTAGCTATTTGTCAAATTGAAATTGATTATATGATAAAAGTTCATTTCCGATCCCTTGCTCGAAAATGCCGAGTGGCATCTTTTTTGCAACTCGTCTTGGAGGCGCCCCGCCCCAGTCGCATAGTCGTAGTCTATCGCCTGCGCTTGCTCGGCTCTGCCTACTTCTTGCTTTGTGGGGTATCGCTTCGCCAAAACAAGATTCAGTTGTTTTGGCTTGCTCCCCCGTTATCGAACCGATTCCGCCTGCGGCGGAGCCGTGTGCGCTTCGTGCGTAGCGCCTCCAAAAAGAGAAGGATACGCGTTGCGTGTCCTTCTCTTTTTGACGCGTGTTGACAAAAAAGATGCCAACTATACAATGATAGATATATGAAATACATCGTTTTTAATTTCTATACATCTAATTCCCTCAAAGCCCGAGAATTCTTTCAAAACCTCTTCGAGCGTAGGGTTACTGTAATAATGAAGAATAACCTTAAGTTTTTCATCAAAAATGATTTCTTCATCTTGTTTGAATGGACTATCATTATAAGAGTTTAATGCTTCAAATCTTTTACCCTTATAAATGATGGTCGCTCCAACAAAATATACACTTGGAGGTGAGTCGAACGCCTTCCAATTATCATTATAGTTAATACTAATCTTCATAGTGTTCCACCGTGATAACGACTTGCGCGTTAGGAGTATTTACATCCACCAAATGTCCTGTTATTCCTGCATCAATCATCCCTAAAATGCTGGCAACTTCCTCGAAATCGTCTCCAATGAGTCGTTCAAGCGTTCCGTTTTCCACCGCTTTTTTCATAGCAGGAACAGGGAAACGCGTCACTATTGTTGTTCCATCGGTCTTAACCTCTATACGAACGATTCTGCGATCAATAACTTCTTGTGGTGCATCCTTAATTTCAGCCGGAGTTTGAATTCCATCAAATAATTCTGTAACACTCACACCAAGTACCTTTGATAAAGCTTGAACCGTAATAATATCAGGGTATGATGTATCACATTCCCATTTTGATATCGCCTGAGCAGTAACCGACATTTTCTCTGCGAGCTCTTCTTGCGTCATATTTTTTTGCTTTCTGAAATAAGCAATGTTCTGTCCTATCGTATTCATAATTTACCTCTGAAATAATAATTTCGAGTTGTGCACATCCCCGATGAACATATTGTAGCATAAATAAATATTTGTTTCCACCGACTACCTGTTGTTTTATAACTTTTTTCACAACAATTAGTTGATTTGGATGATTGCAAATAAATTATATCACTTATTTTAATGTTTTTCAACATTCTCCTTGTAATATTTCAAAAGCCTCTCATTCGTACCGTCAAGTTCGTCGATCTTGTTCAGAATGATAAAATACGCTCGGTCGATCACATTTCGGGCGTATTCTTCATAATCGTTTTTCGGTGGTTTTTTGAGAAAGCTTTTTCGAGCGCAGACGAGGGCGTATTTTACTCGGTGATAGTGTTTGATCTCGTATTCCATACAAAAAACTTCCTTTCGTTTTGGTTAAACACCATTATACCGAAAGGAAGTCATAAGTCCAGATAAGTTTTGAAAATTATTTGTTATTATTTTTAGCGGTGTTGATTGAGGAAACGAGCATAGCTCGGAGCGATTTGCATTTTGCTTCAAGGTAATTATACTTTTCTTCCCCGATATAGTTGGTCTTATAAAGCAACTCCAACCAATAACCCGTTTCGTTAGCTTCTTTAAGTGCAATCTGCATTTTTGAAATAAAGTCAGCCGTTTCGTGTGCATATTTGGCTTCACGAATGTTTGCACCGATAGAAGTTCCGCTTCTGCCGATCTGATTTGACATAATGCTCTCGCGTTGCTCTTTTAATTGCTTTACAAGGTTAATTATTTGAACTGCAAAGTCCATAGATTGTTCAGAAAGTTTATCGTTAGCCATAATATCACCGCCCTTTGAATAAAGTATGGCATAAAACCATTGTTTTGTCAATTAAGCATTCGCTTTGCGAATATGAAGCAGAAGCCTTACGGCTTCTATGAAGCGGCGCGCCCGCGCCATGAAGCGAAGCGCAATGTTACTTCTCCGTGAGCCGAAGGCTCGCTTCATAGCCGAAGGCTGCTTCATTCTTCATGCACCGCAGGTGCGCTTCATTTCCAAACAAAAGAGCACTGCTCTCGCAGTGCTCTTTTGTTTGGAGGCGCCACCCGGAATCGAACCGGGGAATAAAAGTTTTGCAGACTTCTGCCTTACCGCTTGGCTATGGCGCCATATTCTTTTCTGGGGTCGGAGCATACCGCCTATTGCGGTTGCCTCGACGTATATCAACCGAAAGTCTTTTGACTTCGCGGATTGCTATAATTTTGCGGACACGATCGCTCCATACTTTCGTGTCCGCATTTCTGGAGCGGATTACGGGGATCGAACCCGCCACCTCGACCTTGGCAAGGTCGCGCTCTACCAAATGAGCTAAATCCGCATATGATGGTGCCTCCGGTCGGAATCGAACCAACGACACGGGGATTTTCAGTCCCCTGCTCTACCAACTGAGCTACAGAGGCATACAACTGCAAGGGCTGTACTTTTAATGAATGGCGACCCGAAGGGGACTCGAACCCCTGACCTCTAGCGTGACAGGCTAGCGTTCTAACCAACTGAACTACCGGGCCATTCATGGTGGGAACAATAGGGCTCGAACCTATGACCCTCTGCTTGTAAGGCAGATGCTCTCCCAGCTGAGCTATGCTCCCATGATCACCTCGCGGCGACTTTGATATTATATCATATCAATTTCGTTTTGTCAATACCTTTTCAAAAACTTTTTTAAAAATTTTTTGAGTTTTGACCACCCTCGCCGTCGACGGTGATTATTATATCACAATCAATTATTATTGTCAATACTATTTTTTAATTTTTTTGAGTTTTTTAAGTCTTTTATTTCGACTTTTTTATCATTCGTTCTATATCTGTGCGGGTGAAGATCTCTTTTCTGTCACAGAAACGGCAGTTTACTTCAAGCTCCTCTGCCTTTCCCTCTGCTACCTGCTCCGCAAGCATTTTATAAAGCTCTCTCTCTCCCAAAGTTATAAGCGCTCTTTCAACTCTTTCTCTATTGCAGTCGCACACGTACCCCACAGGCAACTCGTCAAATACGTCGTAAGGAATATCCTTTAGCGCGATATCGGCTATCTCTTTATTCGAAAGCCCTCTGTCAAAAAGCATAGATATATTAGCAAGCGCGGGAATATTCTTCTCTATTGCCGCGATAGTCTCCTCTGCCGCAAAAGGCAAGAGTTGTATCATTATACCGCCTGCCGCGCGGCAGGTACAGTCTGTATCAACGAGAACTCCGAGCGCGCAGACCGTTGGCACTTGCTCACTGTTCGCGTAATACGCCGCGATATCCTCAGCGACCTCTCCGCTCTCAAGCGGGATCGAGCCCGAATAAGGCTCTCCGTCTCCGATATCGCGTATTATCGTCAGAAGTCCGTGTCCGACAGCCGCTCCTACGTCAAGCTTTCCGTTGGATTTTCTCGGCACGTCCGCATCGGGATTCTGGATATACCCCTTTACGTTTCCGTAATAGTCACCGACCGCGATAACGCGTCCCGCAGGTCCGTCTCCGTTGAGCGTTACCGTTATCGAATCGTTCTTTTCACCAAGCATACAGCCCATCATAGACGTGACCGTCAAAAGTCTGCCGAGAGTTGCCGTTGCCGTAGGCGCTGTGTGGTGATACTCCACCGCCTTATTTACTATATCAGTCGAGCGTATGACGTGTATTCTCGCGCTTCCGTCCGCGGTCATAGCGCGGAGTATCTCACAACCTGTTTGCTTTTTCATATTTTTTCTTCCTTATTTATTTTTATTTCTTTGCTCTTGCAGCGATATAATATCTTTCCGTTCTTTCGGTAATATCCGAAAGATCAAAGTCCGACCACGCGCCCAAAAATTCAAAGCCGGTCTTTTCAAGCAATTTTTTTAAAGAATCAAGAGTATAGCAACGCTCGACCTGATGCTCGTCGGAGCGTCTGTACGTTTCTTCGTCCGACACCTGCTCGAACAAGGACAGATAAAAGTCGCAAAGTCCCGTTTCCTCGTCGTAGTGATTCTGCCACCCGCAAAAGATCGCGCTTCCGTCCGTATCCCTCTCTCCCTCAAGGATATACGCGTTATCGCCGTATATATTCGAGAATTTATACGGTGAATTTACGTCGAACAAAAACAGTCCGTCGGGATCGGAATAGTTATGCACGAGAGAAAATGTCTTTTCTATATCCGATTCGCTCAGCAGATAATTTATACTGTCAAGGCAACAGACAATCGCGCCGACAGTTCCGTAAAGCTCGAATGAGCGCATATCCTGACACAGATAAAGTATCCCCGAAACGCCCTCGTCGTCTCCTCGGATATAAGCCTCGGAGAGCATATCCTCGCTTCCGTCCACGCCTATCATATCATACCCTCTCGATGCGAGCATACGGGTCATAGTACCCGTACCGCAAGCAAGATCGAGAATTATTTCGGGTCTTTTTTCAAGATATTTATCAAAGCAGACTTCAAAAAAATCCGCCCATTTTTTATAATCGATATCGGCGTTCAATCGGTCGTAAACTCCCGCTATCGCGCTGTAGCCCTCGTATTCGCTCATTTTATTTCTCCATTTTCATATGATCAAAAACGTGCCAGACGTCCCCCGCGCCCATGACGACGGCAACGTCGCCCTCACGAAGTTCACGCTTGAGTATCTCCGCTGTCTCGCTAAAAGACACTGATGCTATCGCGCCGTTTCCAACTGCATTTGCAAGCTTTTCGGCACTCACGCCGAGCGTATCGGTCTCACGCGCCGCGTATATCTGCGATACTATAACTCTGTCCGCAACGCAAAGTGCATCGGCAAAATCGTCAAACAACGCGCTCGTTCTCGAATAGGTATGCGGCTGAAAAACGCAAAACAGTCTTCCCTCGGCTATTGCTTTCGCGCCCTTGAGCGTCGTTTTTACCTCTGTCGGATGGTGACCGTAATCGTCGTACAGCTGAGCGCCGTTCAATTCACCCTTATATTCCATACGACGTTTAGCTCCGCAAAAAGCGGCAAGTCCGTTTGACACAGCTTTTCCGTCAAGACCGCACAGATATCCGACAGCCACTGCCGCCAATGCGTTATATATATTATGATATCCCGTGACCGAAAGCGCGACTTTGCAATAAAGCTCACTCTTACAGATAACGGAAAAGCAATATCTTCCCTTTTCCATACGGATATCCTCCGCGCGAACGTCCGCGGTCTTATCGTTTATGGCAAAGGTTATCTTTTCGCCCTCAAAAGCCTTTACAGCCTCCGTTACGTCACCGTCGTCGGAATTGACGATGCACACGCCGTCTTTTCCCGCGATCGAAGCAAAATTTCCATAAGACGCGCGTATCTGCTCCATACTTTTGAAATAATCAACGTGATCCATTTCTATATTAAGTATAACGGCAACCGTCGGATTGAAATCGAGGAAGGAATCCATATATTCACAGGCTTCAAACAAGAAATGCTCCCTGCCTCCGATACGCCAAGCTCCTCCCATCGATGAAAGCTCCGCGCCTGAAAGAACAGTTGGATCGGTCTGCCCCGCCATAAGGACCTCGGCACACATCGACGTGCAGGTGCTTTTGCCGTGCATTCCCGAAATACCTATTCTTCTGTTATATCCCATCATTATGTATCCCATATAATCGGCGCGTGAGATACAGGGTATCCCTCGCATTTGCGCGCATACGTATTCGGGATTATCGGCTGACACAGCAACGGTATAAACAAGAGCATCGTAGCCCGATATATTTTTTTCGTCGTGCCCCTTAAATATCTCGATACCCTCAGAGGAAAGCCTTTCGGTGAGCTTACTGAGTGTCCTGTCAGATCCGCCGACACGGTATCCCCGCGTATGCGTAATATGGGCAAGAGAGGACATATTTATCCCGCCGATACCCAAAAAATATATGCTTTTACAGTCGCGAAGCAGGTCGGATATACGTTCTGCACCGTAATGTGTATTTTCAAGAGCCATATTCGGACCACACCTTTCTTTATATCAATCTCAAAAAACAAATTTTTTCATTTATTTTTTATTTTTCTTCACAAAAAAAACTCATTTTCATTGTATAATCATCAAAATCGAAATGTATAATATAACTGTAAAGTAAATCTTGATCTTTATTTATCTCACATGGAGGAACAAAAAATGCAGATAACAGACGTAAAAGTAAGAAAGCTTTTTGACGAAGGACCTATGAAGGCTATCGTTTCGGTTACCTTTGACGA
>JAZSIP010000011.1:0-9619 GCA_045533915.1 Eubacteriales bacterium | reverse complement strand
ATTGGTGAAACAGTATATTTTTTTAAGTTCCAATCCCTCAGTCTCGCATTCGCTCGACAGCTCCCTTTACACAAGGGAGCCTTTATTTGTGCAATTTGATACTTTGGTTTTCTAAAATAAGCTTTGTCAGTAGCCTGACATACCTTAGCGGTATGCCTTTTTATGCTTTATTTCTTTTTCAACTTTCCGACCACTTTACCGCAGCAGACATTTTCAGCGTAATCGCGGAGCAATATATCTTTGAACTCGGGATTGAGAGAAACGAGGCAATCGCCGCCGTACATCTTGAAATATCCGTTTCCGTCTAGGATAAATATACCAAGCTCTCCTATCTGCACCGAGGTCGCCGCCTGAACGAGAACGATATCACCGTCGTGATATTTAGGCTCCATACTGTTTCCGCTTATACGAAGCGCAAAATCTGCCATAGCGGTCTTTTCGTTATCGGGAATGTTTATCTCCTCCGCGTCGTTATCGTCAAGATAAACACCCGGACCTGCCGATACGGGAAGATTATAAAGCAATACCGAACGTCTCGCGTTTACTGCCTCGGCAACGCCCTTGCTCGTAAGTGTGGGCAATATCTTTGCGCCTGTATTTTTCTTGGTATTATCCTTTTCTGTGGTGTTAGCGACGGAGTCTCCGCCCTTACATCTTTCGGTCTCCTTTGAAACGACGACAGAAACAAGCTCTTTTCCGTATACGTCAAGTCCTCTGTATGCCTCAACAAGCTCTATTTCGTGGCGGTTGAGCGTATAATTATTTTTGTTTTCGACAGTTCCGTTCACAAGATAATCAAGAGAACAGTCAAGCGCCTCTGCTATTGATATAATATTTGAAAGCTTTGGCGAGTCACTCATACCCGCAAGAAGCTTACTCAACGTACCGAGAGGTATTCCCGTAAGCTCCGACAATTTATCGTTTGTTATCTTTCGCTCGCTCTTCAGCTTCTTTATTCTGTCTATATAGTTCATTACGCCCTCCGTAAATTCCTTTTATGGAATAATTATACCACACAAACAAAGATTTGTAAAGGGCTTTTTGTTAATTTCTTTCCAAAAATGGCAATTTATTTTATCAAAGTTCTTTTATTAGTGTCAAAAGTGCCTCTGAAACGAGCTTTGCCGAGCGTTTAGCCTCCTCCAAGCTGTTCCCGCTTGCCCCCATTTCAAGCAAAAGAGAGTATGGAGCAAGCTCCTGATTATACGTTGAGGACTTAAGATAAGGCGGACGGCATATTCCCTCTGTCTTGGAATTAAGCGTTTCCCGAAGCTTAAGAGCAAGAGCAAGATTCCCTTCCCAATTCTTGCATTTCTGACCGCCCCAATCGCTTCCTACCACGCACATGACCTGTGCCGCTGCCTCTCCGTCCGAGAGCGCCACAGGTCGCACAAGATCTCCGTTCGACCTTACTATTGCATCTCTGTGCAGGTCTATAACAAGTCGTATGGACGGATACTTTTCAAGATACTGTCTTATGGTCTCCTCGGAACGCGCATATGAATCTTTATATTGCTGTGCATCGTGCAAAACTGTACTTTGTATCGTTGATATACCCGCTTTGTTCAATTCGTCGGCAAGAACCTTTCCTACCGCCACAACGTTATTATTTATATCGTTCGTCCTTGCGTATTCGCCTCCCGTTTCCAAATAGGATATCGCTCCGTCCTTGCTGTACCCCTCGGTCGCGTGAGTATGGACTATAAGAACGATAGGATTGCCGCTCGATGCAAGATATTCAATATTGATATTATCTCTCAGGTCTGCCGCAAGTAGTTTTGCCGTATCCGGAGAATATCCTGTTGAATTGTTTATATAGTCAATGCCGTAAGAGCTTAACGAAAGATCGAGCGGTATTATAGCAGTCTCGCCTTTAGGTACTGAATTTCGCTCAAAAAAATATATATCTTCTTTTGTTGAGGGAGGCAGCTTATTATTTTCTTTATCTCCGTTTTGAGACGACGTTCCCGTATGTACCGTATCATCTTTTATATTAGGAAGATTTTCTCCGTTTATTACGTTATTACTAACGTCTTTATCGGCATCTATCGTATCATCGGATAATGAAAAGCAAAGAAAATCTCCCTTTGTTATAAATCTTACCAATCGCTCTGCGCCACGTCCAAAAAAAGATCTTGTACTCAATGCGTAAGGGCTTACACTACCCGAAGACCATATGACAATGATCGTCAG
This sequence comes from Eubacteriales bacterium, assembly GCA_045533915.1. GTDB lineage: Bacteria > Bacillota > Clostridia > Oscillospirales > CAG-272 > HGM12713. The sequence continues at coordinate 7,426 of JAZSIP010000011.1, read as the reverse complement.
GATCAACATAGCAGCTGTAAAAAAATACAGCGAGGTTATCCTTTTTACTTTTTTGAAATTTACCTCTTCTATACGTACTGTTTCATAATTTGCTCTTCCATCGCTTATTTTTGGAATTTCTCTGCCTTGCGGAAGTTGTTTTCTATTAAATCTATCAAATAGCTTCATAAACCTCCTTACCTCCTTATAAATATTTATTATAAGCTTATTCAAAAAAGGCTTCATATATTCTCACCGCAAGCAAGCTGGATAGCTTCCGAAAGTATGATCGATGCGCTTCTTATCTCTATATCGCAATAATTAGACGTAACAAAAGAGCCTTTGTCTTCTTCAAGAGCCATTCGCATATCTTCCGAAAGTGTATCTATTCCCGAGTTCTTCAATGTCTCGCAAATAAGCGTTGACGTTGCTATAACTGTTGGAACACCTATTGCTATCACGGGAACGCCTACCGTTTCCTCGTTTATCGGCGTTCTGTGGTTTCCTATACCTGCGCCCGGAGTTATACCCTCATCGGATATCTGTATTGTGGAGTACAATCTTTTTCTGCTTTTTGCCGCAAGTGCGTCTATAACTATAATGATATCGGGCTTACAGACAAGGCTTAAAGCTTTTATATGAGCAGCCGTCTCGACCCCCGTAACAGAGGAAACTCCCACAGAAACGGCAAAAAGGCGAATCGCTCCGCCACGTTTCGATGACACGGTTATTTTTTCAACAGTTTTTGCGCCGAGAGAATCTGCCGTAATACTCGGATTTCCAAGTCCGACTATCATTACGGAATCGATCCTTTGAGCTTTTGAACGCATTATGGCTCTCAATTCGTGTGCTACCGACAAGATCAGATTATCAAGATCCTTGTCCGAAAGACCTATAATATCGGAACATAAAAAAGTTATATAATTCCCTTTAAAATTCTCTTTGATATTGTTTTCGGAATTTCCTTTGTAAACACAGAAAGCCTCATTTTCGATAACAGGACATCTTCTTGATACCCGTGAACGTCCAATTTCTGCGTCAAAAGTTTCTTCAAAAAGATCAGAACGAATATATTTTTTCATTTTTACCTCTGTTTTTGTATTTTTATAGGCAATTTAGACAAGCTTTTTTGTTTATTATTGTGCAAACAAACAAAACTTAAAATCTTGCTATCTTTTACATTGATTTTATCACAAAAAAATGGTATAATGTGTAGAGTAAAATACCTGTAACGGTATCACAGTTTTTTCAAGCCATAGGAGGTTTTGATATAATGATGAAAAAAATCCTTTCACTTTTGCTCTGTATCGTTATGTTGGCAACTGTTTTCGTAGGTTGCTCCAAGAAAAATGACGAAGAAGACACCGACAAGGGCGCGTACATTTATATGTATATGTCCGACATGATCTATAACTTTGACCCTGCTTATGCTTACGGTAACGAAGCTGCTTTAAAGATTGTCAGCCTTATGTTTGACAACCTCTTCGTTCTCGGAGAAAACGGCAAAGTTCAGAAATCTCTTGCAAAAGATTACAAGATTTCCGAAGACAAAAATGCCGATGAATATAAAATGGTCATTACACTTAACGACACCGCTTGGACAGACGGCGTTGCTGTAACCGCAAACGACGTTGTTTATGCTTGGAAGCGTATCCTTGACGTTTCTAACTCTTTCGATGCCGCATCGCTTCTGTTTGACATAAAGTATGCGCGTGAAGCTAAAGAAGGCGAAATGTCTATTGATGACGTTCGTATATACGCACTTAACGAAACTCAGATCGAGATCTACTTTAACGGTCCTATCGACTACGATCAGTTCCTCGTTAATCTTACATCTTATGCTCTCGCACCTATCCGTGAAGATATTATAAAGCGTGCAGAGCAAGAGGTTGACTGGGCAAAGAAGCCTTCAACTATGGTTTCCAGCGGTCCTTTCCGTCTTCGTTCCGTATCTTACGATCCCGAAAATGCTGGACTTACGCTTGAAAGAAACTCTTACTACTATCGCGATATTATGAACGACCCTATAGATGAGTCCGTTACACCTTACCGTTTGATAGTTGATTACACTATGACTGACGAAGAGATAATGGCTGCGTACAATGCAGGTAAGCTCTTTTACGTCGGAGATATCCCGCTTTCAGTTCGCGGAACATGGAAAGAACAGGCTGAGATCACTGATGCTATAAGCACTCACGCATACGTTCTCAACCAGAACGCAGTTGTCCGCAAATACAATGCAGGTGGTTTTGCTCAGTTGTCCGCAAACACCTCTGTTTTCGACGATACTCTCGTTGAAGGCGAGGCAGGCGAAAAGATCTTTGCAAAAGCAGAGGTTCGCAAGGCACTTTCTCTCGCGATCGACCGTCAGGCTATCGCTGATGCAGTTATATTCGCAAAGGCAGCAGGCGGATTGATTCCTTATCCTGTATTTGATTCTAACTCCAAGAAGGCTTCCTTCCGTGAGGTTGGCGGTAATATTCTTGCTTCGAGCGCAAACATTGAAGAAGCTAAGACACTTCTCTCCAATGCAGGAGTAAATGCCGGTGATTATATGTTTGCTATTTCCGTTCCCTCTTACGACGATGTTCACGTAAAGATCGCTGAGATGGTTCAGGAAGCTTGGACCGAACTTGGATTCCATGTAGCTCTCAATAAGATCGATGTTATCGATAACAAGCATATACTTCTTACGACCAATGAGCCTATCGAAGGCATTAAGGACGATATTTTCGCTGAAAATTACAAAGCAGGAAAATATGAGGTTGCTGCTATAGATTACACTGCTCTTTCCGCTGATGCATTCTCAATGCTCGCTCCCTTCGCAAAAGCATATACCGGTGGCGCAGCAGCTAATGACGACAGCATCGAATTTAAGATCCCCGCTCATAAGTCCGGTTATAACAGCGAAGAATACAATGCTAAGATCGAAGCTGCTTTCGCAGAAAAGGATATTGTTAAGCGCGCAACCTTATTGCATGAGGCTGAGACGATCCTTATGAACGATCTTCCCATCATTCCTATCATCTTCAACCAGAATGCAACACTTGTAAGCAAAGAGCTTTCCAAGATCAAGTTCACATATTATGGAACGCCCATCTTTACAAAGACAAAGCTTAAGGATTACATCAAGTACATTCCTGAAGAAGAAAAAGAAAAAGAAAATTAAATCTCAAACGGATACCGAGTTTTCGGTATCCGTTTTTTCACCGTTTTATAATTACTTTATTATTTTTTACAAAAAGCAAAAAAATTATTAAAAAACTTCTTGCATTTGCAAATGAAATGTGATATAATATTCGGGTAAATGCATTGATGAAGTTTGCGTCTTTTCGTTTGCCGTTTCAGAGAACATCGTCTTGGCTGTGAGCGATGTCGGTGGAAAAGTTCTGCGTTTCGCTTCGGAGCAGATCTCGTGAAGCTTTCAGTAGCGAGATACGGCAGACACCGTTATACGTCGTCAAAGTGTTGGCTTTGCAGCCGAAATTTAGGTGGTACCGCGGAGTTTTTTACCCCGTCCTAACAAGTTTTAGGACAGGGTTTATTTTTTTGTAAAAATAAAAACTATATAAAAAAGGAAAAAGCTTGAAAATATATCTTTTCGGGCTAAAACCAAAAGAAAGGTATGGTCGTAAAAATGAAAGAAAAGCTTCAAAAAATCAGAGAAGAAGCGCTTTTGGCAATTTCTACCGAGGGCGCAGATCTTGAGCAGATCCGTATTCGTTTTCTGGGTAAAAAAGGAGAGCTTACCGCCGTATTGCGCGGTATGGGAGCACTGACTGCCGAGGAGCGTCCTATCGTAGGTCAGATCGCAAATGAAGTCAGAGCTGATATAGAAAAGGCTCTCGGCGAAAAGGTTAAGGAAGAAAAGGAAAAGCTTCTTCAAAAGAAACTCGCGGAGGAAAAAATTGACGTTACCTTCCCTGCTACAGCTTTAAGAATTGGCCATCTTCACCCCTTGACTCAGATTCAAAGAAACATTGAGGATATCTTTATCGGTATGGGATTCTCGATCGTCGAAGGTCCTGAGGTTGAATACGATTATTACAACTTCCAAGCCCTCAACATTCCCGAAAATCACCCAGCAAGAGATACTCAAGATACATTTTATATCACGGATAACATTCTCCTCCGTTCTCAGACCTCTCCCGTTCAGGTAAGAACCATGGAAAAGCAGAAGCCTCCGATACGAATTATTTCTCCCGGTCGTGTTTACCGTTCTGATGCCGTTGACTCTACACACTCTCCTTTGTTCCATCAGATCGAAGGACTCGTAGTTGACAAGGGTATCACGATGGGCGATCTTAAAGGTATGCTTGAGACCTTTGCTAAAACGCTTTTTGGCGAGGATGCGCGTCTGCGCTTCCGTCCTCACCACTTCCCGTTCACCGAGCCATCTGCCGAGGTCGACGTTTCTTGCTTCGTTTGCGGTGGAAAGGGTTGCCGTGTTTGTAAGAATGAAGGTTGGATCGAGATCCTTGGCGCAGGTATGGTACACCCGTTCGTTCTTGAAAACTGCGGAATAGATCCCAACATATACAGCGGTTTTGCGTTTGGTCTTGGTGTGGAACGCGTCGCTATGAAGCAATACGGCATCGACGATATGCGTCTTTTGTATGAAAACGACGTTCGTTTCTTGGATCAGTTCTAATATCGATAAGGAGAAAGATACATGAATTTATCAAAAAATTGGTTATCCGATTACGTTGACGTATCGGATATTGACGTAAAAAATTATTGCGACCGCATGACCGACACGGGTTCAAAGGTCGAGGGTTATGAAATACTTGGCGAGGATATTGAAAACGTAGTTGTTGCTCGCATTACCGAAATAAAGCCTCATGAGAACAGCGACCACCTCCAGATATGTCAGGTAGACATCGGAGAAAAGACCGTTCAGATCGTTACGGGAGCGCAAAACGTTTTTGAAGGCGCTATCGTTCCAGCAGCTATTCCTGTTGCAAAGCTTCCAGGTGATATTGTCATTAAATCTGGTAAGCTTCGCGGTGTTCAGTCTGACGGTATGCTCTGCTCTATGGGTGAGCTCAACCTCACCGAGCACGATATGCCCGGAAAAGAGCCTAACGGTATCCTTATACTTGATGAGGAATTTTCCGACAAGATCGGTATGGATATCCGTGACGCGCTTATGCTTCGCGATACCGTTGTTGAATTTGAAATAACCTCTAACCGTCCTGACTGTCTCTCGGTAACAGGTCTTGCAAGAGAGACTGCAGTTTCCTTTGGTCGCGAGTACAAGGAACGCACACCCTCTGTAAAATGCGTAAATGACGGTGACAAGATAGAAAATTATCTTTCCGTTAAGATAGACGCGCCCGATCTTTGCCATCGTTATATGGCAAGAGTCGTTAAGAACGTAAAGATAGAGCCTTCTCCTCTTTGGCTTCGTATGCGTCTCCGTGCAAGCGGTGTCCGTCCTATCAATAATATCGTTGACATTACGAACTACGTAATGCTTGAATACGGTCAGCCTATGCACGCGTTTGATTACACCTGTCTTGACGGCTCTTCTATCGTTGTAAGACGCGCAAATGACGGCGAGATATTTAAGTCTCTTGACGATCAGGATCATACGCTCGATTCATCTATGCTCGTTATTGCAGATGCTGACAAGGCTGTTGCTCTCGCGGGTGTTATGGGCGGAGCTAACAGCGAGATCGAGGATACAACCAAGACCGTTGTTTTCGAATCTGCTTGTTTCCTTGGCTCGTCCGTTCGCGTTACGGCAAAGAAAAACGGTATGCGTACCGAGAGCTCATCGAGATATGAAAAAGGTCTTGACCCCGAAAATTGCTATGCAGGTCTTGAACGAGCTTGTGAGCTTGTTGAAATGCTTGGCGCGGGTGAGGTCGTAAACGAGATAATTGACGTTTATCCCGGCAAGAAAGAGCCTACCGTTCTTCCTCTTGACGTAAACGTTATAAACGGCTTCCTTGGAACTGACGTTTCAGCGGAAGAAATGAAAAAGATTCTTACAACTCTTGATTTTAAGATCGATGGTGATAATATAATAGCTCCCTCTTTCCGTGCCGATATCGGTTGTATGAACGACGTTGCGGAGGAGATCGCAAGAATTTACGGATACAACAATATCGTATCAAGCAAGATCAAGGGAGAGACCACACAGGGCGGACGTACCGCAAAGCAACAGTTTGAAGTTGACGTAGAACACGCTATGTGCGGAATGGGCTTGGATCAGATACAGACATTCTCATTCATAAGCCCCAAGTACTACGACAAGATTCGTCTTTCCGAGGACAGTCCTCTTCGCAACTCGGTAGTTATTTCCAATCCTCTTGGAGAAGACACGAGTGTTATGAGAACTACTTCTCTGCCCTCTATGATGGAAGTTATCACGAGAAACTACAATTTCAACAATGAAAACGTAAGATTGTTTGAGATCGCGACGGTATATATCCCCACAACTCCCGACAAGCTTCCGAATGAAAACAAGGTGCTTTCTATCGGAATGTACGGAGATTGCGATTTCTATACTCTCAAGGGTGTTTGCGAAAATATCCTTAAGCTTGCGGATATCAAGAATATCGAATACAAGGCAGTAAATACCGATCCTTCTTATCACCCCGGTCGTTGCGCTGTTATATACGCAGGTGAAAAGGCAATAGGAACGTTTGGACAGGTCCATCCGCTTACTCTTGCAAATTACGGTGTTGATACGCCCGTATATGCCGCTGAGCTTGATTTTGACACGATATTCGACATGATGAACGGTCAAAAGCTCTACACTCCTCTGCCCAAGTTCCCCGCTACCACACGTGACTTCTCATTCGTTTGTGACGAAGCTCTTGAGGTTGGAACGATCCAGTCTACCATGAGCCGCGCGGGCGGAAAGCTTGTTGAAAGCGTATCTTTGTTTGATATTTACAGAGGTCATCAGGTTGGCGAGAACAAGAAGTCTGTTTCCTTGCGTGTTGTTCTTCGTGCCGCTGACCGTACGCTCACCGTTGAAGAAGCCGATAAGGTTGCGGGAAAGATCCTTGCAACTCTTGAAAAAGAGCTGGGTCTTTCTCTCCGTGCATAAGGTGTTATAAATGGAAAGAGCTAAAATTGACAGAATAAACGAGCTTGCGAGAAAATCAAAGGTAGAGCCTCTTAATGAGGCTGAATTAGCCGAGCAAAAGGTTCTCCGCGAAGAATATATCGCGGAGATACGCCTTTCGTTTGGCGGTATGCTTGATAATACGGTCATTCAATATCCCGATGGGACGAGAAAGTCTTTGAAGAAAGACAAACAATAAAAATAACACGGCTAAATGCCGTGTTATTCAGCTTGCTGACAAAGTGGCTTAAAAAAACTTCAGGTAGCAAAATATACAAACGCAAAGAAACAAAGAGCCTCCCTTGTGTAAAGGGAGGTGGCATTTTCGCAAGAAAATGACGGAGGGATTGGTGAAACAGTATATTT
>JAZSIP010000031.1:0-4133 GCA_045533915.1 Eubacteriales bacterium | reverse complement strand
GGATTTTAACGATCCTCTTTTTGTCATACTCATTTTTGCCTCGTTTCGGGGCTTTTTCTTTTGTTTTTCCTAAACTTTCAAAATTGTATAGCAAAAGGCTGAGCCAATCGCTTTCTAAAAAGCTTTTGACTCAGCCCCTTTAAATTCAATAAAGAGCTATATATCCAAGCCGTGTCTGTCTCAACAAAAATCAACACTCAAAAATCCGCTTTTCCGATTGACAAATATCGACATATATGATACAATATCCTTGTAAAATAAGGGATTTATTTAAATATCTATGTGTTGAAAAATAAAATACGTATCGGAGGCTTGCAAAAGCATGAAAAAATTTGACATATCAAATCTTATCATAACCAATATTTGCGACGCATATAGCTACACCTTGGAGGAGGAGACCGTAACAAGCTCAAAATGTGAGCATTGTGTTCTCATTATAAAGCGCCGCGGTGTTACCAAATACAAGATAGGAGACAATAGCTACATAGCGGACGCTGAGCGCGTACTGTTCCTCCCCGCAAACTGCGAATACAAAATGGAGATCGAGGAAGCGGGAGAATGTGCCGTTGTCGAATTTGACGTTATTGCTTCCGACACGCTTTATCCTTGTGAATTTTACGCGGACAGTGAGGGCGACATAGCCGCTTCGGCAAAAAATCTGCTTCTCTATTGGAAACTCCAAGGTCCTGCATATCGCTCAAAATGTCTCTCCGAGCTTTACGACCTTATAACACAGCTTTCAAATATTATGTCGAGTGCGGATTCCTTGGTGGGAAAATATCCTCTTATCCACCGCTCAGTAAAGTACATAGAAAAAAATTATCACAAGCTTGATCTGTATACACCCGCTCTTGCAAAAATGTCGGGCATAGGCGAGACCTACTACCGCAGTATATTCCTTGCGGTATTCCATATGCCACCCGCTCGCTACATACAGAAATTCAGAATAGACAAGGCAAAGGAGCTTCTCGTTTCTTCAGGCGGCTCGATAGATCAGATCGCTGTAGCTACGGGATTTGCTAACGCCTCATATTTCTGCAAGGTATTCAAATCGGTAGTCGGCATAACCCCAACCGAATTTGCGGAAAAGAGCCGCCGTTTCGGATAAAACAGGAAGTATAATAAATGAAAGATTTTTCGGATATCCTTATTTGCTCGGACTTTGACGGAACGCTTTTTAATGGAAAAAAACAATGCATCTCCGACATAGATGCCGAAGCAATACGCTATTTTCAAGATCACGGCGGAGCGTTCACGCTTTGCACAGGGCGTTTCCCATCTGTTTTGAGAGACAAAAATGTTACAACCGTAACCCTAAACGCGCCTATGATATGTATGAACGGTGCGCTTATATATGATTTGAAAAGCGAAAAAAAGCTCTTTGAAGAAATTATGAGTGCCGATGTTACCGAAGCTATCTTTAAAATATGCGAAAAGCACGAGCATATAGAAAAAATATTTTTACCCAAGCACAACAACATCTCCGAAACAAATTATTGCTCCTCATATGAAACAGATCAAATAAAAGACTTTATAGAACAAGGCGTATATAAGATAGTATTTCACATAGTTCCCGAGCATTGTGACGAAGCGCTTGAACGTATGATAGCGCTGACACCCGAAAAATTTGCGCTCTCACGCAGTTGGAAAACGGGGATCGAGATCCAACAGGCTACCGCATCTAAAGGCTTATCTGCCCGTAAGGTCGCAAATATGCTTGGAAGAAAAACACTTATTTGTGTAGGAGATTACGAGAATGACATCTCTATGATCGAGGAGGCTGATATAGGCTTCGCCGTCGCAAACGCCTGCGATTCTCTCAAAAAGGTTGCCGACCGCATAACGACCGAAAAGGTCGGCGGAGCTATCGCGGAAATAATTTATTCGCTTTAAAAAAGTAACACAACAATAGAAAGAAACTACCAATGATAAAAATTCTTACCCTTGGAGACGTTGTCGGCTCTGCCGCCGTCGAATACTTAAAAAACAAGCTTTGGAGTTTTCGTAGCTCCGTAGGCGCTGACTTCGTTGTTGCAAACGGAGAAAATGCCGCGGATATACACGGTATCTCCGCCTCCGATGCCCAAAAGCTTTTTGATTCGGGCGTTGATCTCATCACACTTGGAAACCACACTTACGGCAGACGTGACATCTGCACTCTGCTTTCCGATTCGCAAAGCATTATCCGTCCCGCAAACTATCCCCCGCTTGCCCCCGGCAGCGGATACACGATCCTGAATATATGCGGTTGGCGCATACTCGGAATAAATATTCTCGGTACTGCTCTTATGGAATCTATGGCGTGTCCTTTTGCGACCGTTGACCGCATACTTGAACGTGAAAAGGGCAGCTACGACATAGCCCTCCTTGATATTCACGCCGAAGCAACGAGTGAGAAGATCGCGCTCGCGCGATATTTTGACGGTCGTATACACGTGATCTTCGGCACACACACGCACGTTCCCACCGCCGACGAGCAGATACTTCCTCACGGAAGCGGTTACATAACCGATATCGGTATGACAGGACCTATCGACAGTGTTATAGGAACGGATACCGCTACCGTGATCGAAAAGATGCGAACAAAAATGCCCGTCAGATTCACTGTCGCGGGCGGAGAGATACGCGCTCAAGGAGTTCTCTTTACGCTCGATACCGACAATATGAAGATCATAAACGTTGAGCGTGTAACTTTTTGACAAGAAAGGCTTTATTTATCTATGGAGCAATTACTTAACACCTACTCAACACACGCGCTCGCCTATCTTGGCGACAGCGTAATAGAAATATGCGTTCGCGAGTATCTCGTGAAGTCGGGAATATCCTCGTCCGCAAAGCTTAATAAAATGGCTCTCGACTTTGTTCGCGCTCCTATGCAGGCGGAGGCGATGAAAAAGCTTTTGCCACATCTTACAGAGGAAGAGGAAGCCGTATTTAAACGCGGGAGAAATCTCGGACATTCAAGTACGCCAAAGTCCGCAACCGTTGCCGAGTACAGAGCCGCTACGGGAATGGAGACCCTTTTCGGTTATCTATATCTCGCAAAAAGGCAAAAGCGTATAAATGAGCTTTTCTCTATCGCATATATCAATACCACTGAAAAAATTTAAATTTATATACATTGAAAGGACTAAAACACAATGAACAACCCTGTTATTAAGATCAACGTGCGCGACTTCGGTACTATGACCGCTGAGCTTTATCCCGAAAAAGCTCCTAAAACAGTCGCGAATTTCGTAAAGCTCGCTGAAAGCGGCTTCTTCTCGGGTCTTATCTTCCACCGTATCATTAAGGGATTTATGATCCAAGGCGGCGGCTATGACGAGAATATGGATCATAAGGACGCGGAAGCTATCAAGGGCGAATTTAAGGCTAACGGCTTTATGCAGAATGACCTTAAACATACTCGCGGAGTTCTCTCTATGGCTCGTACACAAGACCCCGATTCCGCTTCCTCGCAGTTCTTCGTTATGCATATGGACGCTCCTCACCTCGATGCTCAGTACGCAGGCTTCGGCAAGGTCACCGACGGTCTCGACGTACTCGATGCTATCGCTTCCGTTAAAACAGGTAACTTCGGTTGGTATATGCAGGACGTTCCTAAAACTCCCGTTATTATCGACAGTATTGAGGTAGTTAGTAAGTAAGGGGACGCGATTATGTTACTTTTCTTTTTCGCGAAAAAGAAAAGATGACTTACAAGTAAGTCCACCAAAAGAAAAAGCATTGCAGGGGGTTATTTGTAAATAACCGTTTGGAATGATTAAATTTTATAGTTTTTCTCTATGGAAGAAAGTGGTCGTGACGGCACGAATAAATTTGCTTACGCAAATTAATTCGCCACCGACCGCACTTTCTTTGGGGTAAACAAAGAAAAATTTCTATTCAACGAAAATATGCTCGATGTTATTTTTATTAAAACGGACCGTCGAGGACGCCGGTCCCTACATGGTGAAATTGAAATTTGTTTGAGTTTGCCGTCGCCTTACGGCGAGGGGAATACAAACAAAATTATACCATTTTTTGTAGGGACTGGCGTCCTCGACAGTCCGTTATTTATCAATATCGGGCGTATTCTTTTTATTCAGAAAATTAAAATAATAAATATCCAAAATAAAAGCAGGTCGGACACC
>JAZSIP010000117.1:0-12761 GCA_045533915.1 Eubacteriales bacterium | reverse complement strand
CTTGAGTTTCGTTGGGGTTCATTCCCGCAGCGGGCTCGTCAAGAAGAAGGAGCTTTGGGTTTGTAGCCATAGCGCGCGCTATTTCAAGCTTTCTCTGCTTACCGTAGGGCAGATTTGCCGCCTTGTAATCCTTGAACTCGTCAAGCTTGAATATCTTGAGAAGCTCAAGCGCGCGGTCGTAGTATTCCTTTTCGCTCTTCTTGTGTCTTGGGAGACGAAATACAGAGCTTACAACGGAGCAGGGGATCTGATTTGACAGACCTATCATAACGTTCTCAATTACCGTGAGGTTATTGAAAAGGCGAATGTTCTGGAAGGTACGCGCGATGCCGTTTTTGTTGACTTCAATAGGAGACTTACCCGTAAGCTCTTTTTCGCAAAGGTAAAATCTTCCCGAGGTTGGCTTGTAAACGCCCGTCAAGAGATTGAAAACGGTAGTCTTACCCGCACCGTTTGGTCCGATAAGACCGTAAAGCTCACCTTCCTTGATCTCAAGATTTACGTCGTCAACGGCTTTAAGACCGCCGAACTGTATGCAGAGATGCTCTGTTTTCAGAACGATCTCGCGTCCGTCATCAGCGAAGAATTTCTGATCGATCGTGTTTTTTGCGTTTGCCATGATCAGTTATCCTCCTTTTTGACGGATTTTTTCTTTTTGAATTTTGACACAAGCGTTCCAAAGTTGTATTTCTCTCTGAAATTCTTAAGACCCGGTGCGTTTCTGTAAATAACGAACACAATAAGTATCAAGGCGAAGAAGAGGTCCTGAAGGACTGCAAGGTCGCCGCCGAGATTTATCTGAAGAATGTTGCGCAACCATGTAATGAGAGCCGCCGCGATAAGAGAGCCGTTGATGCTTCCCATACCGCCAAGAACTACCATAACGAGTATCTCGATAGAATAGTTGTAGTCAAAGGTTGCGCTCTGTACGTTAGACATCGTATAGCTGAAGAGAACGCCCGCGATACCCGCGAAAGCAGAGGATATCGTGAAAACGAGCAGCTTATACTTCGTTATATCTATACCCATAGCTCTTGCCGCGATCTCGTTGTCGCGAATAGCCGTTATAGCGCGTCCGTGCTTACTGTTGATAAGATTCTGCGTTACCGCAAGGCATATCAAAAGGAAGACGAAGCCAACGATAAAGAGATACTTGTTGTTGAAACGGGGAGTTTTAAGTCCGAGTGTTCCTCCGAACAACTCGGGAGGAAGATTCATTATAACGGTACGGACGATCTCACCGAACGCAAGGGTAACTATCGCAAGATAGTCTCCGCGCAGACGGAGAGCGGGCAGACCGATAATAAATCCAAAGAGAGCCGCAACGCAACCGCCGACGAGAACAGAGATTATAAGTGCGGGTATGCTGTTATCTCCGCCCATCATAGGCGCGAGGATAGTTGATATCTTACCGCCGATAAAAGCGCCTACGCACATAAATCCTGCGTGACCGAGGCTAAGCTCACCAAGAAATCCGACTACCATTGAAAGCGATACCGCAAGTATTGCCGCTATGGTTATCTTTTCAAAGAGAGGAAGCATAGTTCTCGATGCCATTCCTGTAATAGACATTACAGAGAAAACGATTGCGAATGCGATAACTATGATATAATTAAGATAATTTTTGATAAACGATCTTGATCTCATACCTTCTCCCTCCTCATCTTTCCGAGAATACCCGACGGTTTAACGAGAAGAATAACGATAAGTATAGAAAATTCGACCGCGTCGGTGTAGGGAGCTATTGCGGGAATACTGTTTGATATAGATTCAACTACGCCGAGAAGGATTCCGCCGAGCATAGCTCCTGGAATAGAACCGATACCGCCGATTACTGCCGCAGTGAAGGCTTTGATACCGGGCATTGCTCCAAGCGTATTTGAAAGGCTGGGGGATTTTGCGAGCATAAGATATGCCGCAACTGCCGCAAGAGCCGAACCTATAGCGAATGTGATAGCAATTATCTTATTTACGTTGATACCCATAAGCAGAGCCGCGCCCTTGTCCTCGGATACCGCAACCATCGCGCGTCCCGTCTTTGAATATTTTATAAAGAGAGACAGAGCTATCATAATAACGATAGTGATCGCAAGAGTTATGAGTGTGCTGACTGCTATTTTCATAGACCCGACCGAAATCATACCGTTTATCTGAAGTGCGGACATAGAGCGAGGAGCAGAGCCGAAAATGAGCTGCGCAAGGCTCTGAAGAAGATAACTTACACCAATGGCGGTGATAAGTACCGCGAGCGACGATGCGCCACGCAAGGGCTTGTACGCAACGCGTTCTATTAAAATTCCCAAAAGCACGCAGAAAACGATTGCTACGGCAAGCGCGAGAATGGGCAACTTGCATAACAAAAGAGTGACGAACATTGCGTATCCGCCTACCATTATTACGTCTCCGTGTGCAAAATTAAGCATTTTTGCGATACCGTATACCATAGTGTAGCCAAGAGCTATCATAGCGTACGTACCGCCCGCGCTTAATCCGTTAAGGATAGCTGTTAAGAAGTTCATAAGTTTACCTTAAATATATGTAATTTATGACAAATTGCTGACACGTGTGGCGTGTCAGCAAAATGTTTGGTATTGTTTTTTGTTAAAATGCTTAAATTAAGCGTTCTTTTCCTTGATAACGTAAGCTACAGCTGCCTTTTCAACAAAGCCGTTTGCCTGCCACTTAATGTCAGTTCCCGTAGCACCGCTGAACTTGAATTCGCCGTTGAACTGCTCCTTGAGGATCTCGCAGAGATCGGAAGCGGAGGTGTCAGCGTCTATCTTCTTACCTGCCTTGATAGCAGCGTCCATTGCAGCGTGAAGAGCGTATACGCAGTCGTAAGCTGCAGCACCGAACTGGTTGAGAGTATCAGTGCCGAACTTTTCGGTGTACTTCTTTGCGAAATCAGCAGCCTTACCTTCGGTAGCCTTGGAATTGAAGTGAGAGAGCATGATGATCTGCTGAGGAATGGTGGGCATATCTTCGCCGAGCTGACCCTCAAGACCGTCGAAACCGTCGCAACCGTAGTAGATAGCGTCAGCAGCGATAATAGCCTTAGCCTGCTTCATAAATATGGAAGCGGGAGTATAGTAGATAGGCATAAAGATGAACTTGCAGTTCTTAACGAGTTCGATCTGAGCGGTGAAGTCATTTGCTTCGCCGGTGAAAGCTGCATCAACAGTAGTTATGCCGTCCTTGAGGTTATCCTTGAACTGATCGTAGATTCCCTTAGAATATGGGTCGTCGGACTTGTAGAAGATACCGATCTCAGTGTAGGAGAGTCCGTTTACGTACTCAGCTGCAACTTTACCCTGGTTACCGTCTGCAAAGCACATCTGGTAGCCGTTATCGAACTCAGGGATCTTGTCGCCCGAAGCGGAGGGTGTAAGGAAGAATACGTTGTCGTTCTTAGCGAGAGCCTTGAACTCGAGACCGGGAGCAGTGGTAACTGTTCCGAGAGAAACCTGCATACCCTTATCCATAAGGGTGTTGTAGTTGGTCTCTACAAGAGAAGGATCGTGCTTGTCATCGGTAGATTCGAGCTTGAGCGGGATACCGTTAAGACCGCCTGCTGCGTTGATCTCTTCAACTGCCATTTCAGCGGAGTTCTTAACTGCGGTACCGTAAACGGCAGCCGCGCCGGTAAGAGGACCGGAGAATCCGATCACGATTGCTTCTTCCTCTTTCTTGTTACATCCGGCGAAAATTGCGCCGACCATAACGAGACAGAGGCAAAGAGCGAGAGCTTTGAAAAATACGTTTTTCATGATTTTTTACCTCATATTAATTTTTTTAGACGTAAGAAATATGCCAATTGCAACTTCTTGCCTATTATATACGAATAAATATATCACATCTATTTGAAAATGTCAAGCATAATTTGAAAAAAAGTGAATTTTTTTGAAAAAATATTCATTAATCATATAATAAGTGTGCCGGAAAGGCAAAGACAGGGTAAGATATCTGTATAAAATCAAAAGCTTCAGCTCGCAAGATAATTGAGATAAAAAATACAATTCATCAACCTTGAAAAAGTAAATAAAATTAATACCATTAAAAACAAATCGTGTTAAATAATACAATAAGGATAAAAGAATTGCAATTAAAAATCGCAAAAAGCAAAATTATGAAGACAAATATATAAAAAGCAAAAAATTTATAATAAATAAAAATTCATAGCATATGCGTAAAACAAAATAAAAAGTATATTTTTTCACAAACGCTTGACATTTCGAAAAAAATGTGATAAAATATCCAAAGTGGCATAAGCCGCTTGCTTCAATATCAGTTGGAGGGATATCGAAGTGGGGACGTTGCCGAGCGCTGCCGGTGGCAGATCAAGCGAGGCATAAGGAATGGCAGCGATCGAAATTTTGTGAGCGAGAGCGAGTAAAAAATTCGGGCATATCAACAGGACATAACGAGGCGGTCTTGAAAATTTGCTCGACTAAAAGAAGCGAATTTCTCACAAAGCCTTGCGGCACTTGACTTTTCGGCTTCTCCGAAAGCATAAAAAAGCGTTGCATCTAACGCAATATCTAAAAATTTAATAAAAATCCGATATTACCTGCGAAAGCAGTTGATATACACGGAGGGTTATCGAAGCGGTCATAACGAGGCGGTCTTGAAAACCGTTTGTCCTTTGGACACGTGAGTTCGAATCTCACACCCTCCGCCACAAACGAAAAGCCTTGAAAACCCAGTGTTTTCAAGGCTTTTCTCGTTTTTGTCATATCTAAATCTTGCACACGAAAATTCATAATTTTGCTCAAAAACAACCTGAAAACGCCATTTTTTGAGCTAACATTTTTAGACGCAAAAGTCCGCAAGCCCTTATACTACAAGGGTTTGCGGACTTACCTGTTAGAAAAGCTGTTAGAAATTAGGTGTCATTTGTGTGCTTTCTTCGAAAATTGCAGTATTGTGTTCAAATGCCACCTTGATTTATTGACGATGGCAAATGCCTTATTTGTGGCAAAAAACTCGGCAAGAGATTTATTTGATACTATGTATTTTCCGTTTATTATTACGGCAAGGATGCTTTTTTCTTGAACGTGGGATAGTACCATTCCCCTGGTGTATCCTATGATTTTAGCGGCTTCATCGACGGTTAGTGCATCGTTGAAATATTTCAGTCGCTTTTCTACGTGGGCGATAAATTTTTCTTTGCAATCGTCAGCGATGGTAATATAGCACTCAGCCAAGGCGGCAGGATCGAGTGGTGCTCGATTGAGTGTTACCGTCTGCTTTGTCGGCTTGGCATTAAAAATCCCGACGGGGATCTCCTTTCTGCGTTCGTAACTACTCTTTTGCAGATATGCTTCTACGTCCGCAATATTGATCACATAGCGGTGTGTTTTTGTGTTCCGTGTCTCGCACGGAATAATGCCGTTCTGCAGCATCCACGCCGCCTTGCGTTTACTGATGTGGAGCATTTTATAAAGCTGCTCCAAGGAGATCTGACCGTCGGGTTTCATAGCTTATACCTCCGTGGTGTCGGAGAGCAATTCGCCGAGCTTTCGTCCCGCGTTGCCTACCGCCCTGATGTCAAGGTGTGAGTAGATATCTGCGCTGGTGCTCATATTGCTATGTCCAAGGTATCTTTGGATGACCTTCATATCCACACCCATTGCCAGAAGGAGTGATGCACAGGTGTGTCTTAGGTCGTGAAATCTTATGGCTCGAAGACCGTTCCTTTCAAGTATTGTCGGAAAGTGTGTGGTAACGTAGTTTGGTTTTATCAGCTCTCCCAAAGGGTCAACACACACCATATCCGTATATTTTTTTGAGTAGGCACGACCGAATTGCTTTCGGTATTGTTCCTGCTTTTCTTTATGTGCAAGCAGTATCTCTTTGACGGCAGGAACCATATAGAAGCTTCGTCTTGAGGATTCCGTCTTCATTTCATCGCTGATGACTCGTTGTAACTTTCCGTCTCTGTGCACCTCTATCACCTTTTGATTTACACGGATCACGTTGTTCTCAAAATCCACATTGCTCCAGGATACACCGAGTGCTTCGCTTCGTCTCATTCCGCAATATACCGCAAAGACGATGGGAATGTATATCGTATCATCCTCGGTGAGTGATAACAAGGTCTTGACCTCTTCCACCGAATAGTGCGCTCCCACGTACTTTCTTGGTTGCGGACGTTCCACACGTTTCATCGGGTTGATATCGAATATCTCCTGCTTGATGGTATACTCAAAGGCAGCGTGAAGCAGATTGTGGTAGTGGAGTACCGTTTGCTCACTTACCCCCTCATCTCGCAACTCGTCATAAAATCTATGTATCAGACGAGGCTTGCAATCGGCAAGCGTTATCTTATCTCCAAAGTACTTTTCGAGCTTTCGTACCCGCCCTTTGTATCCGTTGTAAGTAGATTCCTGAATCTTATGGATATGCGCTTTGTCCAGCCACTCGTCAAGAAAGGCTATGAGCGGGTAAAGCCGTGCAAAAGAGGAAAGCCGTTATGCGATGCTCTCACTCTCGAGAGGGACGGAAGGGACGAAAGAGACGGAAGTTTCACTACCCGCAGAACTTGAGACACTTGAGGCACTTGAGTCCTCCTCGTCGTTGCAGTGCTCAAAATCGAATCTATAGGAATCGTGCTCTCGACAATACTTTATGACTACGTACTTTTGTCCGTTGCTCTTTTTACTCTCAAAAAATATACCGAAGGCTTCGAGCTCGTAACGGTATTTGTTCATCAGCTGCTTGAGTCCTTTGGGACTTATTTCTTTATCCATAATGTCCGAAACAACGTTCGCAAGACCTGTATTGGTACAAACCATTTCGGGATCCTTTGAACCTGCAACAAAACCATATATGCACGCGAGTTCATCGGGGAGATGCTTTTGCGGTTGTATAAGCGTGTCTGAAAGTACCATCCAAACACAGTTTTGCGGATTCATTTCAAGCTCGATCTTTCTGTCCCTGATGTCTCGTCCTGAAGCAACTAACGATGCACGATTGCCTGAACGTATTGGCTTGTCAAGAACGTACACCGCATCGACCGCTCCCGATATTCCTGAGCTTCCCGAGAGCCTATTGATAGGATCACTGTCATTCATCTTTCGCAGATGATGGACGAGAAGCAAACAGATACCAAGCTCATCTGCGAGTGCTTTCAGTACACGCAATTCTGCGTAGTCGTTCCCATAAGACATATCGTTCATAGGATTGCGAATGAGCTGAAAGGTATCTATCGCTACCAATATCAACTCGGGATTCTCTTTCTTGAAGTTGCGTAAGAAATCACAGACACCGCTTTCTATCGAGGTACTTCCCGTAGCAAAATACAGCCCCTCGGGAATATCCGCGGTGATAGTGTTTAGTCGTTCTTGGATACGCCGTTCCGAGTCTTCAAGGCAGAGATAAAGAACTTTTCCTTGTGCGGTATAGAGTCCCAAGAAATTATCCCCCCGAGCAATGTGGGCGCATAAATCAAGAACGAACCACGATTTACCTACTTTAGGCGCGCCGCCAAGAATACATAATCCTTGTGGCAGCAGAGTGTCGACGCAAAACTTCGTAGGCGGAAGTCTTTTGTCCATGAGTGTTTCGGCATCTATTACCGTAATTTTGTGTGGATTACTTTGCATGTGTTTCCTTTCTTCTGTATTTTATTTGATTTTTGCTCGATAGAATAAATGCTATTTAAACATAAAAAGCCTCCTTTCTCTCTGCCGTGAAGGCTGTAGAAAGGAGGCTTCTCTCGTGCCGCGTTTGTGGCGCCAAGTGCCACAAAAAACCATTTCTACATTCAGGTAGAATAAAAGCTTCATGCGGCACGTAGGGAGTCTGCGACTTTCGTCGGCCCCAAGGCACGTTCACGAGATTATTTAATTGTTTTTGAACAGTTTGCTTTACAGCAACCGTTACTGAAATGTCCAATTTTCTTGGAACACCCATATTATACTACAAGAAATTTGATTTGTCAATGCCTTTTTACAAAATTCTTGGATAATTTTGTTGACTTATACAATTTTCTGTGGTATAATAATCCCATCATACGATACGGAGGTATTATTATGAAAACAATTGGGGATCGAATTAAAGAATTACGTGATCTTAGAAATATGACTCAGCAGCAACTCGCCGACCTTATGGGAGAGAGTTCCGGACGAGTTATTTATAATTGGGAGAAAAGTATCAGCCGCCCTGACTCCGATAAAATCGTAAAGTTATGCTCCGTTTTACAAGTGTCCGCCGATGAGCTTCTCGGATGTAAGACAGATGCTCCCAAGCCTACCGTGACGGAGTGGAGCACTATTCTTAAATATCGCGCTATTGACGATTACGGAAGAAAAACAGTTAACGCTGTTCTTGATGTAGAGCACGAGCGTTGCCTTGGCGCAAAAAGAAAAAAAGCAAGAGTGCTGCCGATTGATTTCTTCCATATCCCTGCTTCCGCGGGTACGGGTACGTTCTTGGACTCCGACGATAAGGAGACTGTATATGTTCCCGAATCTTCGATAGCGGAAGAGGCAGATTATATGCTTGAGATTCGAGGAAACAGTATGGAGCCCACCTTTTATGACGGCGATAGGATATTTGTTAGCAAACAAGATTCTGTAGACGTTGGCGAGATCGGTATTTTCGTTGTTAACGGTGATGTATATGTCAAAGAGCTTGGCAACAATAAACTAATCTCTCATAATGATACCTATAAACCGATTCTTCTCAATGACTCCGACAGCATTTACTGTTGCGGAAAAGTGTTGGGAACAGTATAACGAAAATATTGCTTTGAAGCATAGTTTCACATAATAGTGTAACAGCTCGAGCTAACTTGAAAAACCGCCACACAGGCGGTTTTTCGCTGTTACTGGGGCATTATTCTTCATCACCTATAGGCTTGAAGGAAGGCTTCCGCCATCAACTGCACTCCGAGCCTGAATCCGTATGAGAATGCGTCTCGCTCGGCAATGCCGTGCATCTCGTTCATGTTCTCCTCGAACTTTTCAAGTACTTCTTTCTGCTTATCCATGAGCGTCGCATCAAGCTCCTCTTTGTTCCTCGCCACAAGCTTGAGCAATTCTTTCAATTTCTTATCTCCGCGTGTGCATTGTTCGAATGGTGAGATGTTTCCGTACCATAATTCATCAATCGTTCTCATTATGATTCTCCCTTCGCTGCTCGATTTCTTTGCGGATACAATTATGAAATCTCACCCATGTTGGTTCATCAATTTTTTCATCGCCAAAGCCGCCGTACAGTTCCGGTTTATTTAAATCCGCATCCATACACCGTAAAGTATTGTCACTTATGCAAGGGAGCAGGGGTGTGATATAACCGATGATCAGATTTGGCATATAAGTGTGTCTGCCGAGGCAGTATCGCACCGCGCATATGAGAAGCGCGCCAAAGTCCGCATCCGTCGTGTCTATCGTTGCTTGTGCCTTTTTAAATAAAGCAACGGTGACAGCACTACCGAGTTCTCCGTCGGCAATACTGTCACCGTTCTTTTTCATTTTTTCCACTGCAATCAAGGTCTGTCGGACGATTTCAATCTCGCGAAACGTATGCGGTGAGGCAATGAATTCATCTTGCCTTGCGAACACCTGCTTGACTACCTCTCCCATAATACCATACTTGTCACCATAAAATAATTCTTCAATCGTAATTTTTGCCATGAGTGTTACCTCCTTTGTTTTTGGTAACACACACTATATCACAACACGAGTCGAAAGTCCAGCACTTTTTATGTTAACAAACGGATAACTTTGTATCCATCTAATTAAAATGCCGTTTGTGGCAAAAATATTAGATGGAGGTTGTTATGGAAATTAAAAGAGATGTGTATTTGAACAGGCTTATTGTAAGAAAACACAATGGTTTCATCAAGGTTATTACCGGTATTCGCAGAAGCGGGAAATCGTATTTGCTAAATACTCTTTTTTATAATCACTTAATATCAGAGGGCGTTGCCAACGACCGTACCACACCTGTGGGCAACTGCACGGCTACGTTCTGCTCGTCTCTGTACTCAAAGACATACTTTTGCTTAGAGCCGTCAGCGTCTATATACTTCTTGCGGAACTGCTTGCCGTCAGAGTCGAAGCTGTAA
Organism: Eubacteriales bacterium; assembly: GCA_045533915.1. Lineage (GTDB taxonomy): Bacteria > Bacillota > Clostridia > Oscillospirales > CAG-272 > HGM12713. Next base: position 2,689 of record JAZSIP010000117.1, on the reverse strand, counting down.
TACATAGTGCCGACAAGAGTCAAACCGATAGGCTTATAAATATCATTAGACGTCGTAATTACCGCAATGCTGTACTCTTCAATCGAAGTCACATTATCGCCTACTCTGTTAATATTATACATCTTTTTGTTGGAAATGTCAAGAATCTTAACAAGATTTTGGGAAGCATCGTAGGAATATCTATACTCCGCCTCCTTGGTATTTCCGTTAGTCCACTTCTCTCCTATCACGTTGCCAAAGCGGTCATAGATAAGCGTCTGCTTTGCTCCGTTGGCGTATTCCATGCTCTTAAGGCGGTTTCCGCCTGACTTGTATTCATACGTAACGAGATTATTATCGCCGACGTTTACGCTTGTAAGATTTCGGTATCCATCATATCCCCTAGTATAAGCTTGTCCGTCACCGCGCGTGATCTTGGTAAGGTCGTCATATACGTTGTACTCGTAGCTTATCATGCCTTCTTGATTGTACCCGGTGACCTCACCGCTGTCATTTTTGATAGCGCTCTTTGCGCTTACGCTTGTTGTTCTGCCTGCGCCGTCATAGGTGTATTCGGTGCGGTTATCTAAACGGTCAATTACCGCCGTGGGCTTTGACGTTACGGGATCGTATTCGTATTTCGTCGAATGCCTTCTCGCATCTATTTCCTCGGTCTTGTTGTTGCCTGCGTCGCCTATTGCGTCCGCCGCATTACTGTCAGCGTAGCGGTACTCCGTGTATATCGCTCCCAGCTCGCCGTTTTTGAAGTTGGTAGAGTAAATATATAAAAACTCCGCACCTCGAATGAAGTGCGGAGAAACTTTATTTTTTGAATCATTCCCTACGTTAAACTGGTTGACGGGTCAGGGAACGTGTCAAGACATAGTACCGCTTCCTGTCTTAGTTATTCAACCTTTTCTATTTTCATTACAAAATTATTATTTTTATAAGAGACGTAGGTAATTCTTACATAATCGTTATTTGAAATGCAAAGATCATGGATATCAGAATAATTATACATATACTTTGAATTTACGTTAAAATCAATATCATTAAGAGTTAAATTGCTTATTCTTTCAATATCATCTTCGTCCGTAAAAGTTTCTACTATGGCATATCCTTCGACAAGCATTGTATTACCTGTATTATATTCATTATAAAGGTTATTTTTACAAATAGGTGCTTGTACAATAGAAGATATCGGAGAAATAATACCTGTGACACATGAAATTATGCCCATTGTAAGAAAATATTTTCTGATTTTTGAGCTTTTATTTTTTTTAGATTCATGTTTTAACCAAAAAAATGCTCCCACGAATATCGCTGCAAGTAAAACAATTGTAATTATATCTATAAAAATCACTGTAAAAATATTTATGTCTATACATTCAAAAACGGTTATATAATTCATACATTTTCCTCAATTAAATCAAAAAATTTATCTTTAAGTTTTCCGCCAAATTCATCTAATATAGCACTAATAAGACCCTTTTCAAAAGTTTTATTAAGAATTGACCAGCCCATTTCATCGGTATATGCTTCATAGATAAAATATACAAATTGTTTTACAGATATATTTTTTCCATTATTAGGGGAACTATGAACATCGTTATAAACCGAGATTACACAATTTGCAACCACATCTACAATTCTGCCAGATGCAAAGGTTACTATAAACGTTATGGCTCCAACACAAAATCCTGACAAAAAATGTATGACAGTTTGCAAAAATTTTCCTCCGCCAATTGATTTTTTATATGTCTTGGTCTTATATAATTCTTTAACTGCTTTTATTCCTACTAAAATACCTGTGATAATTGCAGATATTACAAAAATTATCGCTAATATATTTGCAAATATTGCTGCAGTACCAAAAAAGTCTGTACCGTTTATTACATTATTGTTACAATAACAATATAGATTGGATGCCAAAAAATGTTTATCTTCAAGAATAATATTTAAATCGTCCGCATTAATAAACCTACCAACCTCGGGATCGTAGTATCTGCTCTGGAGATAATACAGTTCTGTTTCTGTATCGTAGTAATAGCTTCTGTATCTGAACGGATTGATATGTGCAATATGATCTGTATCGGTAATAGCAGTACCGTTTGCGTCCGTGACTGTCAGAACCTTACCCCACGCATCGTAGGTATATCTTGCAATCGTTGCTCCCGTATCATCGGTAATTGCAATTACGTCGCCCTGCAGATTCTTATAGAAATAGTATGCAATTCCATCATGTTTTAGTCCGCATACCGTTCCGTCAAGGTCATAGAGATACTCGTTGCTGTACTTCGGGCAATTATGAATATCGGTTACGGTTTCCTTAACGATGTTCGTTCCGTCAAGAATATAGTCGTGGATTTCGGTTGCTGTCTGCTTCTTGATACGTATACCGTCTTTGTTGTACCAATATGTATTGGTTCCAAACGTCTTAAGCTGTCTGCCTTTTTTCCACGTTGCCTCAGTTCCGAGATAATTTGTCGGATTGCCGTTTGCATCGTAGGTTATTGTCTGACTGTCATAGGAAAGAAGCCTGTCCTTCCAAGGATTGTCATTACTCTTATCATAACCATAGATCTTGCCATTCTTTGTTAGAATGTTTCCGTATTGATCGTAAGTCATTTTGTTGACTTCAATATCATTTACGGTTTCAGTCAACAACTGCCCGAGTGCATCGTAAGTATACTCATATACTCCATCTACG
>JAZSIP010000035.1:0-2765 GCA_045533915.1 Eubacteriales bacterium | reverse complement strand
ACGAAAACGGGAGGCGTTCCGCCCAATATCATTAAGTTAAGAAAATATGAAAAAGCCCCCGCCGTTGTCATCCTCGAGCAAGGTGTTTTTTCTCGAGATTCTTCGCTGCGCTCGAGAATGACAACGAGAAAAAACACCGCCGCGAAGGATCTCGGCGGTGGGAAGTTTTCCTTAACTTAATGACATTGGCGTTCCGCCTCCCTTACGGTGTATGAAAAAATTCGCCATTTTCAACTTTCAATTCCGATGATCGCGCTTACCGACTTCGTGGGTGACATCAGCAGACTTTCGTTGAGCGTAACTCCTATCTTTCTCTCACACCCGAGCGCGCGGAAGATATCCCTTTGAAGCGTGAGCGGAAGATCGCCGTATCCAGCGCTGAAGCGCGGGCGCAAGGAATATCCGTATTCGTCCTCAAGGTAGGCGCAAAAATCACCGCAGACTGCCTCGATAGCCTCCGCTCCGATGCTTTGCAGACAGAGAGCCACCGACGGCGACAGCCGGCTGTGGCGCACGATAAGACGGTCTATGCCGTGCCCCACTGTCGCGCAGAAAACTATTGCTTTTTTACAGCCGCAAAGATTTTTCGCAAGATCGCGGCTTTGTGTTACGGCAAAACCGAGGTCGAGAGATCCGTCCTTTTCGGCTATCTCAAATTCGGCAAAGCAGATCCTCGGAGTCATCGCTCCGCGGCAGAGTGCAAGAGCCTCATCGACAAGCTTCGACGTTTGTTCGTCCTCGACCTTGCAGCCCATATACCGCAGTATCTCTTTGCGGCGAAGCGGTGGCAAAGCAACCTCACGCGTTAGAACTGCAGCCATATCATTTACCGAGGATATCCGAAAGGTTATCCTGTATCTTTTTCGCGACGTCGGGCTTGTTCATCGAATAAACGTGAACGTTCGTAATACCGTTTGCGTAGAGGTCTATTATCTGGTCGGTCGCGTAAGCGATACCCGCTTGTTTCATAGCGGCAGGGTCAGAGCCGAACCTATCGACAAGCGACTTGAAGCGCACGGGCATAAACGAGCCCGAGAGCTTTATCGCTCTTGCTACCTGATTTGCGTTCGTTATCGGCATTACGCCTGGGATAACGGGGACGGTGATACCTGCCTCACGTATCTTGTAAAGAAAATTATAGAGCAGATTGTTGTCGAAGAACATCTGAGTGGTCAGAAAATCACAGCCCGCGTCGACCTTTTCCTTTAAGTATTTGAGGTCGCTTTTCTGATCCGCGCTTTCGGGGTGTATTTCGGGGTAGCACGCGCCACCTATACAAAAATCCGCGCCGCTTTCCTTAAGCTCGTTCACGAGCTCGCAAGCGTGGGTGTAGTGCCACCTTGATCGGTCGTCGTTTTCCATACTCTCGGGAATATCGCCTCGCAGAGCCATTACGTTCTTGATCCCCGCGTCCTTGATCGCTTTTATCATATCGCGTACCGTCTCTTTAGTCGAGGACACGCAGGTCAGATGCGCGAGTGTGGGAACGTTGTGCTCCTTAAGAATGTTTTTGGCGATATCGAGCGTATATTTGCTCGTTCCGCCGCCCGCGCCGTATGTAACGCTCATAAAGGAGGGGCGGAGCTCGGCTATCTCCTCGACGGCGAGCTTTACGCTGTCAAAGGAGTAGTCGGTCTTGGGCGGAAATACCTCAAAGGAAAGCGACGGCTTTCCCGAGCTTAAAACGTCTGTCAACTTCATATTGAACCTCTTTGATTATTTATCGTTCATTCTCATTATATCATCTCCATTATATCACCTCGTTCCGTTCGTGTCAAGCATTTTGCGGCTTATAATAAAAATGAATAACGATTTGTTTTTTATTTTCGAAAACTTATTGACAAAAACCGAGTATTGATTTACAATGTAATCACAAAAATGCAACTTTTTGCAACCTATCGCAATGAGTATTTTTTCAAGGAGTGGAAAAATGATAGAATACGTATTTTTCGATCTTGACGGAACGCTGACAGATCCGGGTGAGGGGATCACGAACTCGGTTGCGTACTCGTTAAAGAAGAACGGCATAGAGCCGCCCTCTCGCGAGGAGCTATACAAATTCATAGGACCGCCTCTTGTCGATTCTTATATGAAATATTACGGCTTTTCTTCCGACGGCGCGCGCCGCGCGGTCGACGATTACAGAGAATATTTCCGCGACAGAGGTATCTTTGAAAACAAGGTATACGCGGGAGTGGTTGAGCTTTTAGAAGTTTTCACTAAAAATGAAAAGAAAATAGTTCTCGCGACCTCAAAGCCCGAGCCGTTCGCAAAGACGATACTTTCTCACTTCGGACTTGACAAATATTTTCACTTTGTCGCGGGTGCTCTTATGGACGAAACGAGGACTAAAAAGGGCGACGTTATCCGCTACGCGCTTGAATGCTGCGGCTCTCCAAGTCTTGAGAGCGTTATTATGGTCGGCGACCGAGAGCACGATATTATCGGGGCAAAGGAAAACGGACTTCGCTCGGTAGGTGTCCTTTACGGCTACGGATCTCGCGAGGAGCTTACGGCACAAGGCGCGGATTTTATCGCGCAAACGCCCTGCGCCGTGGCGGAAATAATTTTGAAATTATAAAAATAAGGGAGTTTTTAAGAAAAAACGTTTGGAAATTAAAAAAGTGTTTGCTTTTTCTCTTATGTAAAAACAGGTTGGACGGCTAAAGCCACCAACCGCTGTTTTATGGGGATTTATTATTTTTGTTTTCTAACTGAAAAGAGTACGCCCAATATTGACAAATAATGGACCGTCGAGGACGCCG
>JAZSIP010000016.1:0-2191 GCA_045533915.1 Eubacteriales bacterium | reverse complement strand
TTTCTGCCTTTGATTATGTATTCCATGTTTTTTTCCTCGCTTGTTAAATTTTTGTTTTTTTGATCTTTTGGGGTATTATAGCATATTTTTTAAGAAAGTCAATAGATTTGGCAAAATATATTAAATTTTAAAGTTTTCTTTGGTTACTTTTTTTCAAAAGAAAGTAACACGCGTCTCCATTATTTCTCAAAAGTTAATTCCACGATCGTTTCGCAGAGCTCATCGTAGCTGATGCCGACCGCCGCCGCTTCCTGTGGGAGCAGACTTGTAGGCGTCATACCAGGGAGCGTGTTCGCTTCAAGACACCAGACTTCACCCTCGGCATCAAGAATATAATCGAAACGAGCGTAAGAAGAAAGGTGGAGCGCATTGAATCCTCGAAGCGTAGCTTCACTGACCTTTTTAAGAGCAGCTTCCGATATTTGAGCGGGACATATTTCGGTGGTCGCTCCCGCTTGATATTTGTTTGCGTAATCGTAAAAGCCTTGCTTGGGAATTATCTCAACGGGTGGAAGAACACGGCCGCCAACGATACCGCAGGTAAGCTCACGTCCAAAGATACGTTTTTCTATAAGCACGTCGTCCTTGAAACTCTGCGCTGTGGCTATCGCACTTGTCAGTTCTTCCTTAGTGTCTGCAAGAGACACGCCCACGCTTGAGCCACACGCGGCAGGCTTAACGACAGCGGGAAGTCCGACTTTTTCGTGTATTTCGTCTATGTTGGGAATGTCGTTTTTGCCTACACGTACTCCAAATGGAACTTTTATTCCCGCGTTTGCAAGAAGTATCTTCGCTATTTCCTTGTCCATAGCGAGCATACTGCCCGCGTATCCCGAGCCTGTGTAGACCACGTTATGTACATCAAGGGTCGCTTGAAGCTGACCGTTTTCTCCCATAGCTCCGTGGAGGGCTAAAAATACTACGTCGGCGAGCTTACAAAGAGAGAGCACATTCGGGCCTATAAGCTCTTCACGTCCGCCGTTTCGAATTTTTATAAGCTCAAGATCGGGTACGTCCTTTGAAACAGAAAAGCTGTTGTTTCCGTCCAATGTAAACAGGGAATATGGATTTGACGAAGCTTTGTCAAGCCCCTCGTAAACGTCTAAAAGTAAGACCTTGTGTCCGCGTCGGCGCAGTGCTGCCGCTATAAGACTTCCCGAGGTCAGAGAAACGTTGCGTTCGGGCGAAAGACCGCCCGCAAGTACCAAAATGTTCAAAATATATCTCCTTAAAAAACAGCGTTGTTTTAAGTATATGCGTTAAATAATAGGCTGTTCCACCTTATTTTCAAAACGTGTAAGATATGCAACTCGGTCATTTCCGCCGTAATCTTTGAACACTTCGCAACGGAATCCGTTTGCCGCCGATATTGCCGTTACAGCCTTTGCTTGATCGTGACCGATCTCGAGAAGCATAAAGCCGTTTGGAAATAGATATTTGCCGTATTCGGAAATGATAACACGGTAGAAATCAAGTCCGTCGTCTCCTCCGTCAAGCGCGGCGTTCGGCTCAAATGAAAGCTCTTCGTCGAGCAAGGATATCTTTTCGCTTTCAATGTAGGGCGGATTTGAAAGTATCGCGTCAAATTTTCCGAGACTGTCCATAAAAGACGGTTCAAGCGCATCGGACTGCATAAAACCAAGTCTGTCTCCAACGCCGTTTGTTTCGGCGTTTTCCCTTGCGATCTCAAGCGTGTTAGAAAATATGTCCACGGCTACCGCACGGCAGTCCTTGCGGTTTGCGAGCGTAGAGATCGCTATACAGCCGCTTCCCGTGCAAAGATCGACAAACCGTGAGTTTTCGGGCAAATAACGAACCGCTAATTCTACAAGCTTTTCTGTGTCTTGCCTCGGTATCAAGGTGTCCTCGGTTACTCTATACGTTTCGTGACAAAAGTCCCAATATCCGAGGATATATTGTAAGGGATAGTGCGAGACACGTTTAGCTACCGCCGCTTCAAGCTCGGCAGAGGCAAAATCCTCATCGTGACGGAGCAGAAGCTCGGCTTTGTTTACGTTGCAAAAATGGCATATAAGCATAGCCGCTTCGGCACGGTTGTTTTCTATTTCAGCATTGGCAAGAGCCATGGCGATCTCGTTATAGGTCATGCGGATACCTCCGATAGTTTTTGTTGACATACTTAAATATATTATAACAGAAACGATCCTTAAATGGAAGAGCAAAACACATT
>JAZSIP010000092.1:0-3984 GCA_045533915.1 Eubacteriales bacterium | reverse complement strand
AAGTTCTTTGAGAGCTCGAGAACTTTCTTGAAAAGATTGTTCTCGAACGCATCCCCCGCGTCCCTCGCGCCCCCCGCACCTTTTAAAACATGTCTTTGATCCACTTAACCGCTAAGTCGATCCACCCTTCAACGTGGGGTTCGAGCATTTGAGGTTTTTCGGACCACGTTTCCTTGTTTGCGAGCGAAAGTCCGTGTACTCCATGAGGATATATATGCGCTTCGCACATAACTTTGTTTTCAACAAGGGCGTTTACAAGTAAAAGTGTATTTTGTATCGGAACAGCTTGGTCTTTTACGGTGTGCCAGATGAATGCGGGAGCAGTAGTCTCGTCGACGTGAAGCTCAAGAGAGAATCGATCCATTTCCTCTTTCGTAGGTTCTTTCGTTCCGCAAAGATTGTAAATAGAGCCCTTGTGAGCGTAGTCGCCCGCCGTGATAACGGGGTAGGAGAGTACCATACCAGTCGGCTTGTTGATCCCCTCGGGAGCAGAGCCGTCGGTAACGCCGATAGCGTCACGCACTTCTTTTATGTTCCAAAGTATGCCCGAAGACGCTGCAAGATGACCTCCCGCGGAAAATCCGCAGATAAATACCTTATCGGGATCGGTGTTATGCGTATCTGCGTTCTCGCGAACGTATTTTATAGCAAGAGCCGCTTCGATCAGCGGAGCGTAATCTTTTGCGTTTGGGGCAACCGAATATCTGAGAATATACGTATTCATACCTTGCGCGAAAAACTTACTTGCAACAGGCTCTGCCTCACGAGCAGAGAGGCCGCGATATGCTCCGCCCGGGCAAACGATCATAGCAGGACGGCGCGCAGCCTTGAGCTCGGAATCATTGTCGCAAACATATGAGGTCAACGTAGCCTCGGGATATTTTTCTGATAGAGTGATCTTTTCGTAAAGCATGATATTCCTTTTAAATTTGAATTTCAAATTAAATTTACCTTCTTTATTATAGCACACAAAAACGCAAAAAACAATAAGTGAAACAAAAATTTATTTATGGCAGAAAATATTGAAAAAAGTTGATTTTTTCACAAAATTCTATTGACATAACGAATTTTTGTGATATACTAAATAGGTAAAATAAATTCGTACAGAAGAGTAAGGGTACGGGCGTCAAGTGCTTTGCGGACGGGGAGTTGCCACAAAGACGAAAAGCGAAAAGCTTGCGGTCCGCATTCTGCATCCCGCTTCATACGGCAAAGGTAGCCTTCTTTTCCTTGCGCCATATGAGTGTCGGAAAAGGGGGTATTTTTTATGCAAAAAAACACAAACCAAAGAAAAAAAGTTGTTTTCGGATCACTTAAGATCATGGTAGCGGCGGCACTGCTCGCGGCAATGAGTATCGTGTGCGGAAAATATCTGAAGATCCCTGTGGGAGATATAATGCGATTCAGCTTTGAGAATCTGCCGATATTGCTTGCGGGAATGGCTTTCGGCTCTGTCGTAGGAGTGATAACGGGAGTACTTGCCGATCTTGTTGGCTGTTTTATGGTAGGGTATGCGATAAATCCGATAGTCACGATAGGCGCGGCGGTAATAGGTTTGCTTGGCGGACTTGTGTATAAGCTTTGTGAGAAGCTTCCGTTGATCATAAAGATTTTGATAACTGTTTTTTCGGCTCATACTGTCGGATCGGTCTTAATAAAGACGTTCGGACTTGCGAAATTTTATTCTATACCGTTTTTTGAGCTAATGCTTTGGCGTACGCTCAATTATGTAATCGTAGCCACACTTGAATTTGTTATAATTTATTTCGTTATTAAAAATAAAGCGGTAAACTCCGCAATAGATTCACTTAAGAGATAGTGTAGGAAAACAAATGAATTACAGTGAAGCTCTTGAATATATACATTCGGTAAATTGGACGTTTTGTAAGCCGGGGCTTGAGCGTATCACAGCGCTTTGCAAGGCGCTCGGAGATCCTCAGAAAGATCTTAAATTTATTCACGTTGCGGGAACGAACGGCAAGGGCTCTTTTTGCTCTATGACCGAAAGCGTATTGCGTGCGGCTGGATATAAAACAGGGCTGTATACGTCGCCTTATATCAAGGTGTTTAACGAGCGTATGCAGGTCGGCGGAGAGATGATATCAAATGAAGAGCTTGCAGAGCTTACCGAATACGTAAAACCGATAGCCGATGCTATGACGGATAAGCCTACTGAGTTTGAGCTTATCACAGCTATCGCTTTTGAATATTTCAAAAGACATAAATGCGACGTTGTCGTTCTTGAAGCGGGTATGGGCGGAAGACTTGATTCGACGAATATTATTCGCTATCCCTTGCTTTCGGTAATTACGGGCATTGCGCTTGATCATACGGCATTCCTTGGTGACACGGTCGAGAAGATAGCCGCGGAAAAGGCGGGAATAATCAAGGATAGCCGTCCGATACTGTGGGGCGGTGACGACCTCTCGGCTCGTGCGGTCATTGAAAATACGGCAGAGAAAACGGGAAGTGAATTTTTCTTTGTCGATTACGGAAAATTGCAGAATATAAACGCAACACTTGACGGTACTACGCTCGATTTCGGAGAGCATAAGGATATAAAAATAAATCTGCTCGGACTGTATCAGCCTAAAAATACGGCGGTGGTTTTAAGCGCCGTTGATATTTTGCGAAATACGGGAATGGATATTCCCGAGAGTGCGGTCAAGAAAGGACTTGAGAGCGCTCGTTGGCAGGCAAGATTCGAGATACTGTCGCGCGATCCGCTCGTGATATTTGACGGTGCGCATAATCCGCAGGGAATAGATTCGGCGGTATGCAGCATCAAGCATTATTTCAAGGATAAGAAAGTCTACGTTATGACGGGTGTGCTCAAAGACAAAGATTACGATGTCATATCTACAAGACTTTCGGAGATAGCTTCACGCGCGTTTGTTATGACCCCGGAGAATCCCAGAGCCTTGTCCGCGACCGAATACGCTGAAATACTTAAAGCGAAAGGTGTGGAGTCCAATGCTTACCGCACCATAAAGGAAGCCTTTGCGGCAGCAAAGCAGGAGGCAAAAAAGGACGGAGTACCGCTCGTCTGTCTTGGTTCGCTTTACGTTTATTGCTCGTTGTAATAATAAACTCTTTCTTGACAAAAAGGAGAATTTGCGGTATAATAAGTGCTATGCGGTGAGTTCGAAACCATCCTCACCTTAAACAAAACTAAGGAGAAATTTAATATGAAAAGAAATGAAAAGACACTTTTTGTTTGCCGTGCAGCCATTATAGCGGCAATTTATGTCGTGCTTACCTACGTTGCGCGTATTCTTGGGCTTGATTCGGGAATGATACAGCTTCGTCTGTCGGAAATGCTTTGCATACTGCCTATATTTACGTCGGCGGCAATACCGGGACTTTACGTTGGCTGTTTGTGTGCGAATCTTTTGACGGGAGCAGTGTGGCTTGATATTCTCGTTGGACCTATAGCAACGCTTATCGGCGCGCTTGGAACTTACGCGCTTAGAAAATTGCCGTACCTTGCGCCGGCACCCGCGGTAATATCAAATGCGGTTATCGTGCCCTTCGTATTGGCTTATGGCTACGGTTTGGAGCAGGCTATCCCGCTTATGATGCTCACAGTAGGTATCGGAGAGATACTTTCCGTATACGTTTGCGGTCTTGCGCTTTATTTGGCACTTCGTAAACGGGGAACAAGGTGGCTTTCGTGAGGAATTTTAAATTTGAAAGTAAACTATATTGCAGATATTGGGTTATGAATAAGCTTTAAAAGAGTCGATATATATATCGACTCAGACCACTGACAAAGTCTATCTCAAGCACGAGATAGGCTTTGTCAGTGGTCTGAGCTCTGTTTTTTCAAAACAGAGCTTTTTTTTGGTTTCCGAAAACCACCCGCTAAGCGGGTGGTTCAGTAGAGGCTTTTGCCGTTGAACAAAAACACCTTCTATGCTATAATACAAGCGGGTCTAGCCAACCGCAAGTAAAATAAACATAGAAGGAGGTCAATTATGAAAA
>JAZSIP010000059.1:0-26777 GCA_045533915.1 Eubacteriales bacterium | reverse complement strand
GATTGGTGAAACAGTATATTTTTTTAAGTTCCAATCCCTCAGTCTCGCATTCGCTCGACAGCTCCCTTTACACAAGGGAGCCTTTATTTGTGCAATTTGATACTTTGGTTTTCTAAAATAAGCTTTGTCAGTAGCCTGAGGACAGAAAATCTGTCCTGTTTTTTTAGTAATTACTTCTTCCAAACTACAAATTTGTTCTCTCCTACAGAAAGACGCGCGAAAGGTCCTGCGAATATATCGTCGCCTCTCTTGTTGCCAAGAATATCGAGAGTGAAATCAATAGAAGTTCCGTCCGCATTTTCATAATTTTGCTCAACAATACGAGGCTGGCCGAGCCGCTCGGTAGTGGTAGGAGTTATTCTCCTATTTGCCAAGTCTTCGGGAACGGTAAGAGTGAATACTGTCTCGCCGTTTTCCTCGGAAAGCTCAAAGCTTATATAATCGGTCACCAAGGAATCTTTCTCCGCGCGGAAAGGCTTTGCATATCCCGTGTAAACGTTTTCCTCAATATATACGGGTTGAGGCTTCGCGACGGCTTCGGGAAGATCGAAATGTCTGTTTTTACCCATTGTAGCCTCATATTCCTCTATCGTCTTATATTTGTTGTAATAAGACGAGAAATACGCGGTCTTTGCAGGAGGCTGGGCTGAACCTATAACGATATTTCCGAATACTCTGTCATCGCCGCCGAGTGTTGCCGAATAACCTCTGGGGAAAGTACTGTGCGGATAGTGATAAGGCGTTGCTCTCTGCTTATGCTCAACAGGATATACGTAACCCGCAAAAAGATTGTTGACATACGCCGTACCCTGAGCGCAATTTATAAGCGCGTACTCCGACAAGAACAGGTTGTTGTCAATGGTGCAAGGACCGTGAGCCACCTCGACCTTGATATCGCCTATATTGTCATAATAAACGTTTTTAGTTACACGCAGGCCTTGATCCTGCCAGTCTATCCATGTTCCGAACGTAGAGCACTTGTGGATATAGTTGCCCTCAATTATTACATCGATAGGTGCGTGGAGCTTTATACCGCCAAGCTCATGTCCCCAGAACTCCTGCTTTATCGCTATGTTATAGATATTATTATGCTCAATGCGGCTGAAAACACAACCGAGATTTCCAACGATACCGCACTGACCGCAATCGTGGATCTTATTGTTTCTTATGATGTGAGAGCCGACCGTCTCCTTTGACCAGCCCTCCTTGAGTGCCTCATAGGTAGCCTCTGCCTGATATCTGTGACCCGATTTTCTGCAATTTTTGCGCGCGAGATTTTCTCCCTCAAGCGCATCGCGTCCGATACTTACAGCACAGCATTTTGAATCGTGAAGGTGGTTATTCTCGATTATCCAGCCCTTTGACCAGCGAGGACCTATCATACCGATCTGTGAAGCCGTGGGAGGCGCCCACTGCGTTGCGGCATGAGCCATCTCAAAGCCGCGGACGGTGATGTAATTTACGTGCAATTTGTTGGGATAGAAGCACGCGGGACGAACGTTTATCTCAATGAGACACGAGTTCGGGTCTTTATCCTGAAAGTTTCCGTAAATAACGGTGTTTTCTTCGTCGACCTCCGCATACCAACGGTAAACAGATTCTTTAGCAAAAACCATAGGCGCTTGAGTGAAAGAGTCTCCCGCATACATTCCCTTGTAGCGTATCTTTGCTTCGTAAAGATCTTCCTTTGACGAAGCCTCAAACATAGATCTTCCGTCAACGTATACGTCTCCGAGGTGAACGTCGTAGCCTTTTTCGTGAGGGTATCTGTACCAGTCTCCGAAAAGCTCGGTTGCATAAGGGTTAAAGTCTACGAACATAGTGTTGGGCAGGATCTTTTTCCAAACCGTTCCCTCGACACGTTCCCAATCGGTGACTATTTCCGAGCCTTTTATAACGGGCGTTTCGCCCTCGACTGCTTCATACGTAATACGCGCGTTTTCTTCTCCGCTGTTTTTGGGGCAAACTCTCTCGCGAAATACACCGCCGAAAACACGTACCGTGTCGCCCGCAACGGCTACCTGCGCCGCGTGGTTTATTGTTTTAAAAGGCGCTTCTTTTGTACCAAGCGCACTATCGTTACCACTTGTTGATACGTAATAGATCATTGTTTTTCTCCTTATGTATTTTTACTTCTTCCAAACTACAAATTTGTTCTCTCCCGCAGAAAGACGCGCGAAAGGTCCGGGGATAACGTCTTGCGTACGGATATTTCCAAGATAATCGACAGTAAAGTCAATCGGTGTTCCATCCGCGTTTTCATACGGCTCTTCGGTAACACGAGGAGTGCCCAGACGTTCTGTTGTAACGGGCGTACAAGATGCGGTTACAACTGCTTCGGGAACGTTTATGGTCAATACCCACTCACCATTCTTTTCTTCTACGTCTGCCGTCATTCCGCTTGCCACAGCCACGTATTTTTCCGCACGGTAGGGGAATGCGTATCCCGAATAAGCGTTGCCCTCTATCCAAACAGGCTGAGACTCCTTAATAAACAGAGCATTTCCGAGAGAATAGGCATTCTTTCCGGGAGTAAGAGGATACTCCTCGGACGTATAATACGCGTTATAGTTAGAGCCTAAATTTCCAACAGGACGGTGACCGCTTCCGCAACCCTCATTTACGCCAAGCATCATATTGTTATAGATACGGTCGTCTCCGCCGTACACGGGCAGATAACCCGCTACCTCGGTGGTATGAGGAAAGTGGTAAGGAGTAGCGCGGTCATGAACCTTTATCAAGCGAGCTGCGCCCGCAAACACGTTGTGAACGTAAGCCGTGCCCTGCGCATGATTATCAAGAGAAAATTCCGAAAGGAAGAGGTTGTTATCCACGGTACAAGGTCCGTGAGTAACTTCGATCATCAAGTCTCTGTCATTGTGGTGGTAAATGTTTTTAGTAAGACGCAAACCCTGAGACTGCCAATCGAGCCAAGTTCCGAGCATACAGTGGTGGATATTATTGTTTACGATGACCGTATCGATAGGCGCATGGAATTTGATACCGCCTATCTCGTGTCCCCAAAACTCTCGCTTCATAGCGATATTATATATCTCGTTATGCTCAATAATACAGAACGCGCAGCCCATATGTCCGACGATTCCGTTTTGTCCGCAGTCGTAAATTACGTTGTTGCGAATGATATGAGATCCGACAGTCTCCTTATTCCAGCCCATACGCAATCCAAGGAATACCGCCTCTGCCTGATAGCGATGCCCCGATTTTCTGCCTGTGCGGAGGCTAAGGTTATCTCCCGTAGCCGCATCCTTACCGATACTTACAGCCGAGCATTTTGCGTCGTGCATAATGTTGTTCTCAATTATCCAACCCTTTGACCAATGCGCGCCTACCATACCGATCTGATCGGCAGTCGGAGGAGTAAAGGGACACGCCGCCTGCGCTATCTCAAAACCGCGCAAGGTAATGTAATTTACATAGGGCTTGGACGGATAAAAGCAGCTCTGACGCACGTTTATCTCTATCGTCTCGCTGTTGGGATCAAAATCTTGGAAATTACACCATATAGACGTGTTTCCCGCGTCAACCTCGGGATACCACTGATATACGGTCTTTTCAGGTTCTAATACATACTCTGTTCTATTAGACTTCCAACCGTTTTGCTCCCATATAACTCGCTTTTCCGCGCGTACCATATCTGCGTAAGTGTGAGCCTCGTACATTGAAACGCCGTTTATATATACGTCTCCCAAATGCAGCTTTCCGCGGGGCGATTGAAGCCAGTCACCCTCAAGTTTCGCTTTGTAAGGGTTAAAGTCTCCGAAAAAGCTGTTAGGAAGAACCTTTTTCCAGACAGTTCCTTCAACTTTTCCCCAATCGGTGACTATCTCCGATCCCTTGATAACAGGCTTTTCGCCTTCAACTGCTTCATAAGTAATGCGGGCGTTTTCCTCACCGCTGTTTTTGGGGCAAACTCTCTCGCGATATACACCGCCGAAAACACGTACCGTGTCGCCCGCAACGGCTACCTGCGCCGCGTGGTTTATTGTTTTAAAAGGCGCTTCTTTTGTTCCGAGAGCGTTATCGTTACCGTTTGTTGATACGTAATAGATCATTTTTGCTTCTCCTTTTCGGTTGTATTGAAAATTTTGCGTTTTACTTTTTCCAAACCACAAATTTGTTTTCACCCTCGCAAAGAGTTGCGAAAGGTCCTGCGATGACGTTCTCGTCTCTCTTGTTGCCGAGAATATCGATAGTGAAATCAATAGGAGTTCCGTCTGCGCTTTCATAATTCTGCTCGACTACACGAGGCTGACCGAGGCGCTCAGTTGTGGTAGGAGTTATTCTCATATCGGCAACCTTTTTCGGAACGTTTATTGCAAATACGACCTCGCCGTTTTCTTCTTTTACGGTGAAGCTTACGTCATCAGCTCTCAACGCGCCCATTTCCTGACGGAACGGACTTGCCAAGCCACCGTAAACGTTTTCGGCAATATAAACGACCTGCGGCTTTTCCACTATCTCATTAAGACCGATATACTTATATTTCCACTTTATGTTCGCATATTCCTCGCTTGTTACGTAATCATCGTAGCAAGCCGAGAAATAAACCCTGTTCTTCGGACACAACTTTTCACCGAGAATGATATTTCCGTAAACTCTATCATCTCCGCCAAGCGTTGCAACAAATCCCTTTGGGAAGGTGCTGTGAGGATAGTGATAAGGAGTTGCTCTCTGCTTATGCTCCTTTTGATACACGTATCCTGCGATAACGTTATGAACGAACGCAGTTCCTTCCGCGTGATTTATAAACGCATAGGGCGACAAGAACAAATTATTATCAACAACGCAAGGACCGTGAGTTACCTCTACCATAAAATCAGGCGCGTTGTTGTAAAAAACGTTCTTCGTTACGCGAGTTCCCTGTGCCTGCCAGTCAAGCCAGATTCCGTGTGTAAAGCAATGATGGAAGCAGTTGCCCTCAATGACTACGTCGATAGAGCAATGGAGCTTAATGCCGCCCTGCTCGTGACCCCAGAATTCCTGCTTTGCTCTGATATTATAAATGTGATTGTGTTCAATTCTACTGAAAACTCCTCCGAGGTTTCCGACAATGCCGCACTGACCGCAGTCGTGTATCTCGTTATTTCTTATGATATGAGAGCCGACGGTCTCCTTCGACCAACCCTCGTTCAATGCTTCATAAGTAGCCTCTACCTGATATCTGTGACCCGATTTTCTGCAAAACTTTGCAGAAAGATTCTCCCCCTCAAGCGCATCGCGTCCGATACTGATAGCGCAACACTTCGAGTCGTGTAGATCGTTATTTTCAATTATCCAGCCCTTTGACCAACGAGGACCTATCATACCTATCTGTGACGCGGTGGGAGGCGCCCACTGCGTTGCCGCCTGCGCCATCTCAAAGCCGCGAACCGTTATATAGTTTACGTGAAGCTTATCGGGGAAGAAGCACGCAGGGCGAACGTTTATCTCGACAAAGCAAGCGTTAGGGTCTTTTTCTTGGAAGTTTCCGTAAATTACTGTATTATCTTCATTGACCTCTGCGAACCAACGGTATACGGTATCTTCGGGATGAAGAATACCGGGCATAGTGCTGCTATTACGCATACCCGTATTTCTGATCTTCGCTTCATAAAGATCGCTCATAGAAGAAGCCTCATACATCGACTTCCCATCAATATACACGTCTCCCGTGTGGACCGCGTAGTCCTCGGGCTTTATGAGCCAGTCTCCAAAAAGAGCGGTAGCGTAAGGGTTAAAATCACCGAAAAATTCATTGGGAAGGACCTTTTTCCAAACAGTTCCCTCGACTCTCTCCCAATCGGTAACTACTTCAGAGCCCTTGATAACAGGATTTTCACCCTCAACCGCTTCGTAAGTAATGCGAGCGTTTTCCTCGCCGCTGTTTTTAGGAGAAACTCTTTCTCTGTAAGTCCCGCCAAATACACGCACAGTATCTCCCGCAACGGCGATCTGCGCCGCATGGTTTATCGTGCGAAAGGGTGCTTCTTTTGTTCCTAAAGAGTTATCGTTACCGTTTGTTGATACGTAATAGATCATTGTTTTTCTCCTTTTTATAAAGGACCGTCGAGGACGCCGGTCCCTACAAATAATTCCTATAAATCGCCTTAACAAGCGTTAAATAAATTTCTATTAACCGAAGAGAGTTCTATTGACAACTCCCTCGAGGTATTCCTGTCTGCCGCTCTGTACGGGAGGACAAGTACCCATCTTTTCAGCATAAGCCGCAAGCTCACAAAGAGTGGACTTGCCGCTTCTTATCTTCTGACCTATCTCGCTCTTAAAGCTCGAATATTTATTCTCAACAAAAGCGTCAAGCTCACCGTTCTCGATAAGCTCTGCCGCTTTGATAAGACCGAGAGCGAAGGTGTCCATACCGAGAATGTACGCGTGGAACATATCCTCATATGTGTTGCTGGGTCTGCGGTTCTTTGCATCGAAGTTAAATCCGCCCGTAAGTCCGCCTGCCTTCAATACCTCGTACATACAAAGAGTACTTTCGTAAACGTCGTATGGGAATTCGTCGGTATCCCAACCGAGCAGGTAGTCGCCCTGATTTGCGTCGATAGAACCAAGCATACCGTTTATAGCAGAGATTCTAAGCTCGTGCTGAAATGTATGTCCCGCGAGAGTTGCGTGGTTAGCCTCGATATTCATCTTGAAGTCCTTATCAAGTCCGTAATAACGTAGGAAGCCGATAGCAGTTGCCGCATCGAAGTCGTACTGATGCTTCATAGGCTCTTTGGGCTTAGGCTCGATGTAGAAGTCACCCGTAAAGCCAATGCTTCTTCCGTACTCGACAGCCATTCTCATAAGGTTTGCGATATTCTCCTGCTCGAACTTAACGTCGGTGTTAAGGAGAGTCTCATATCCCTCTCTTCCTCCCCAGAAAACGTAGCCGCGACCGCCAAGCTTAACGGTAAGCTCAAGAGCCTTCTTTACCTGAGCTGCCGCGAAGCAATATGCGTCTGCCGAAGATGTGCTTCCCGCGCCGTTCATAAAGCGGGGGTTAGAGAACATATTTGCCGTACCCCAAAGACACTTGATGTCCGTACCCTGCATCTTTTCGAGAATATAGTCGGTTATCTCATCAAGACGGCGGTTAGTCTCGTTTATATCCTCTGCCTCGGGAACTATATCAACGTCGTGAAAGCAGAAATATTTGATGCCAAGCTTCTTCATAAACTCAAAGCCCGCGTCTACCTTTGCTTTTGCGTGCTCCATAGTGCCTTTTTCAACGTCAAAGCTCTTGTCGGCGGTATCTCTGCCGAACATATCCGTACCTGCGGCGCAAAGATTGTGCCACCAAGCCATAGCGAAAGGAAGATGCTCACTCATCTTCTTACCCATAATTACTCTGTCCGCGTCATAATATCTGAACGCAAGAGGGTTCTTCGTATCTCTGCCTTCATACTTTATCTCGGGAATATTCTTAAAAATTTCTTTCATTGTTTTTATCCTTTTTTATTCTTTTATCTCTTTATACAAGTTTTTGACCGCCGGATATATTTTGCGGTATTTTTCATATTTTTCAGCATAGAGCTTTGCAACCTTCCTATCGGGCGACGCAGTCTCCTTTATCTTGAAGAATTCGTACACGCCTTGCTTTACGGTATCGAATTTACCCGCAGCAACCATTGAAAGTATTACCGCGCCGTATCCGGGACCCTGCTCGGTAACAGGTACGTGAAGATCTATGTTCAGCACGTTTGCGAGTATCTCGCGCCAGATAGGTGATTTAGCTCCGCCGCCGCATAGACAGCTTTCCTTCACCGAAACGCCGAGAGCCGCCATTTCGTCAATGTTGTGCTTTATCGCAAACGCGACTCCCTCAAGAACCGCCTGATACATCTGAGCGCGGCTCGTATTCGGACGAAGTCCTATAAACATACCCGTAGCATTTGTATCGTTTATAGGTCCTCTCTCTCCCATAAGATAGGGAAGGAATATGACCTCGTTTTTGCCAAGCATATCGGACGTTACCGCGTCCTCCTCGGCTCTGTAATTCTTGGTATTCAATATCTCGTCGCAGAACCACTTATTGCACGACGCGGCAGAAAGGATACACCCCATAAGATGATATCCGCCGTCCGAGTGGCAGAAGGAATGTATCGCCTGTTCCGCGTCACCCGAGAAATGCTCACTCGATACGAATACCGTTCCCGAAGTTCCGAGGGATATATTACATTTACCCTCTCCGACCGTACCTGTGCCGACCGCTGCCGCAGCGTTGTCTCCCGCACCCGCGGTAACGATCGTGTTTTCGGATATTCCAAACTGCAACGCAATATCTTTTGATACCATTCCTATTTTTTCAAAGCTTTCGTAAAGCGCGGGCATCTGTGCATCAGTCACGCCGCAAATGTCGAGCATTTCTTTCGACCAACGTCTGTTTTTAACGTCGAGCAAAAGCATTCCCGATGCATCTGACAGATCGGTCGCGAACACGCCCGTAAGACGATAGTTTACGTAGTCCTTGGGGAGCATTATCTTTCTTATTCTTGAAAAGTTTTTTGGTTCATTCTCTCGAAGCCATAAAAGCTTCGGCGCGGTAAATCCCGCAAAAGCGATATTTCCCGTGTCGTCAAAAAGTCTCTTTTTACCTATGACCTCATTAAGATAAGCCGTTTCCTTATCGGTTCTTCCATCATTCCAGAGAATAGTCGGGCGAATGACGTTGTCGTTCCTATCAAGTGCGACAAGCCCGTGCATCTGTCCCGCAACTCCGATACCCTTGACACAAGAGCCGTCAAAGCCGCAAAGCAGTTTGGGAAAAGCGTCGCATATAGCGTTCCACCAATCGATAGGCGATTGCTCGCTCCAAGACGGTCTTGGGTAGCTTACGGGGTATTCGCGCGTAACGGTATTGACTATCTCTCCGCCGCCATTACAAAGCATAAGCTTTACCGAGGACGTACCAAGATCTATGCCAATGTAATATTCCATAAAGCCTCCTTATTTAATAAAATATAGCTTATATGTTTATTTTAGCAAATACATATTGACAAATCACGCCAAATACCGTATAATAAGTAGACAATATTTAACTTTTTTCAAAGGAGAGAACGCCGTGTTTTACGAATCCCACAACTCGCTCTACAGTGATCTCCTAAAAATTGAAATGGGAGAGGATTTCGCATTTCCTACGCACCTGCACTCAAGCTTTGAATTTGTAACGGTGACCGATGGAGAAATGCTGGTAAATGTAGACAAAAAGCAATATTCTCTGAAAAACGGAGAGGCTATATTAATATTTCCAAATCAAACGCACTCGCTTTCAACTCCCGAGCATAGCCGCCACTTGCTTTGCATATTTTCTCCGAAATTAGTTCAGGCATATAGCAACGTATTTCTTACCAAGCGTCCCGTCAATCATAAATTCTATCCCGACAGCTTCTATATAAAACAGCTTTCGGATTTTGTTTACCGCGAAAATTCGCTCAAAGCGAAAGGACTTTTGTATTCACTTTGCGACGAATTTGATTCAAATGCCGTCTATGAGGATCACGACAGTGAAAAGCAGGATCTGCTGCTTAAAATATTCCAATTCGTTGAGACAAATTACAATAAAACCTGCACACTTGAGGCTCTTTCCGAGCAGATATCCTACCATAGCGTATATCTTTCAAGATATTTCAAGCGTTGCACGGGACTTTCGTACACCGATTACGTAAACAGATACCGTGTGAACGAGGCGGGATATATCCTCAAAAACAGCGATACGAATATTTTGCAGATAGCTTATGACTGCGGTTTTGATTCCTTGAGGACCTTTAACCGAAATTTCAAATCCATAATGGGTGTCGCTCCGAGTAAATTCAGAAAAAGAGCGTGAGGAAGATAACATGGAAAATGAATTACCGAAAAGAAGGAAAGCGCTACGATTAAAGCAATATGATTATAGTTCAAAAGGCGCATATTTTGTCACGATATGCATAAAATACAGACAGCGCATACTTTCAGATATAATCAAACCGGTAGGGGCGGCACCCTCGACGACCCTAAAACAATATTGACCGAAATCGGTAAAATTGTTGAAAAATATTTAATATCAAGTGAAAATATCGAAGGCATAAAAATAGATAAATATGTAATTATGCCTGATCACATACATGTAATTATATTTCTCGATCCAGAAAAATACGCAAAAGGGTCGTCGAGGGCGCCGACCCCTACCAACGAAATGTTACCGCACCTCGTTTCTACGTTCAAACGTTTTTGCAACAAAGAAATAGGAGAAAATATTTTTCAACGCGGATATATTGAACATATAATACGCAATAGAGAAGATTACGAAACGCGAACAAAATACATATACGAAAATCCTATCCGTTGGTTTTACGACGAATTATACACAAAGGAATAACAAAAAGGAACCGTTTTGGTACAGAGCGGTTCCTTTTGTATTTTGTTATTTAGACGGCTTTTTCCCTTTATGCTTCTTTCTTACCGAAAAGCCGAACGTGCCTATCTTTTTGCCGAGGGCGAAATATTCGCCGTGCGCAAAGGCGGCAAGACCCGCTCTGTCAAGGTGGAGCTTTCCGTCCTCATCGATAAGAGCTTCGTCAACGTCGATAGCCACGATATCCGCAAGGATCATATCGTGAGACCCCATTGGAATGATATCCGTGACCTTACATTCAAGAGAAAGAGGGCACTCTTCGATAACAGGACAGGCAACGACCGACGCTTTTGCCTTATGCAGACCGCATTTCGCGAATTTATCGACCTTCGCTCCCGTAAGCACTCCGCAGGTATCGGCGGCGCGAATGAGAGCTGACGGCGTGAGATTAACTGCAAACTCTCCGCTTTCCTTTATTATATTATAAGAATATCTTGACGGACGAACCGAAATATAAGTTTTCGGAGGTATCGTATTTACTATACCCGTCCACGCGATCGTGATTATATTCGCCTTTCCCTCAGTACCGCAAGTGACCATACACGGCGGTACGGGAGCGGTCAGCGCGCCGCCTTTCCATACTATCTTTCCCATCTTTTATTTATCTTCTCCGTTTTCGTTAAGCTTTTCTGCTATCAAAGTCTTTATAGCCTCGCCCGCGGCAATAAGCCCCGCGACCGACGGAACGAAAGCTATGCTCGACGGTACTGTTCGCGCTCCGTCCTTTATCACGCGCTCAGGCTTACGCGCCTGTTCCTCCGAATAGACCACCTTCATATGCTCTATTCCTCTCTTTTTCAGCTCCCGTCTCATAACGCGAGCGAGCGGACACATCGAGGTCTTTGAAATATCGGTCACGCGGAAAGACATAGGATCAAGCTTATTTCCCGTACCCATACAGCTTATCATCGGAACGTTTGCTTTGTTTGCCAAGACAGCGATCTCTATCTTTCCCGAAACAGTATCTATTGCGTCAATAACGTAATCGTATTCGGAAAAATCAAACAAATGCGAGTTTTCAGGCAGAAAAAATTCCATACGTTCGACTATCTCTATATCGGGATTTATGTCTTTAAGACGAGCAGCAACAACAGAGACCTTTGACTTACCGACCGTACTCTCAAGCGCGCATAGCTGACGGTTTATATTTGTTCGCGAGACAGTGTCGTTATCTATGAGAACTATCTTGCCAACTCCGCTTCTCGCCAGAGCCTCTGCGGCATAGCTTCCGACTCCGCCCACTCCGAAAAGCGCGACACAAGAGGACGCGAGTATCTCCACCGCGTCGTCTCCTATAAGCAATGCCTCGCGCTCAAAACGCTCGTCCATTTTGTTTTTTCCTCCGATACTTTTTTACTATATATATTTTAAATTATTATCTCGATTATGTCAAGAGCTAATTTAACATGGACTAATCCGACAAAATTCGAACACTTATTCGAACGCCTTTAAACAAAACTATTGACAAAATATGAATAATATGATATTATGACTGTGTATGTAATAAAAAACTTTTTTGGTAAGCTATTAAATAAACCCTCGGTTCAAAACACATACTAAAACACGTAGATGAATCTGAAATGATCGATTATATGGCGATGAATTGATATCGATCATGAAGATACCTATGATCGAAGAAACGTTCTGATAAAATAATAAGATTTTCAATAAAAACAATAAAATTACGATAGATATTATATAAATTAAGATATATAATGTATTTGAAATATTAATATACGCAGAAATGCAATATAAAAAGATCATAAAAACAATTTTATTGCATTTAAACAAATGATATAATATTTTTATCTAAAAAGCGAAAGGAATAAATCATGAACTTAATTGAAGAGATCAAAAATCGAAAAATAGTTCCCGTTGTAGTTATCAAGGAACTTGCTGATGCTGAGCCTATGCTCCGCGCGCTTTGTGACGGCGGACTTCCCGTTGCAGAGATCACATTCCGTACTGCTTGTGCCGCAGACGCTATCCGTCTCGGTTGCGAAAAATTCCCCGAGATGCTTATCGGCGCGGGAACGGTTATCAACGCAAAGCAGGCAAACGAGGCTATTGACTGCGGCGCTAAATTTATAGTCGGTCCCGGCTTTGCCGCTGAGGTCGCGGAGGTATGCCAGAAGAGAAACGTTCTTTATCTCCCCGGCTGTGTTACCCCCACCGAGATCATTACGGCTATCTCCTACGGACTTGAGATAGTAAAATTCTTCCCCTGCTCAAATTACGGCGGACTTGGTACGCTCAAAGCACTCAGCGCGGCGTTCCCGACCATGAAGTTTCTTCCTACGGGCGGTATCTCCGAGGACAACGTTCTCGAATACCTTGCCTTTGATAAGATCATCGCTTGTGGAGGAAGCTGGATGATGAAGGGTACTCCCGACGAGATCAAGGCAAAGACCGCTAAAGCAGTAGCTATTGTAAAGTAACTTACTTTCTTTTTCGCGAAAAAGAAAGTAAGCAAAGAAAAAGCATTTAAAAGAAATACTATACTTAGAAAGGAGTTTGAGGAAAAGCTTTCTTTTAAGAAAGTTTTCCTTATAAAAATAAAAATGAAAGTTGTAACATTTGGCGAGCTTATGCTCAGACTTGCACCCAACGGATACTACCGTTTCTTCCAGAATGATCAGATGCAGGCTACATTTGGCGGCGGAGAGGCTAACGTTGCCGTATCATTGGCAAACTATGGCTTGGACAGCACATACGTGACCAAACTCCCCAAGCACGCGATAGGTCAGGCAGCTGTTGATTCTCTCAGATACTTTGGCGTTGACACCTCGAAGATCGTTCGCGGCGGTGACAGAGTAGGTATATACTTCCTTGAAAAAGGAGCTTCACAGCGCGGATCTGTCTGCATTTACGACCGCGCTCATTCCGCTATCGCAGAAGCAAGTCCCGCGGACTTCGATTGGGATTCCATATTTGACGGCGCTGATTGGTTCCACTTCACAGGCATTACCCCCGCTCTCGGCGGAGAGCTCGTAGAGATCTGCAAACAAGCTTGTATCGCCGCTAAAAAGCACGGCGTTAAGATCTCCTGCGACCTCAACTACCGCGGAAAGCTTTGGACAAGAGACGAAGCAAGAGCAGCTATGACTGAGCTTTGCCAGTACGTTGACGTTTGCATCTCCAACGAGGAGGACGCAAAGGACGTATTCGGAATTGAAGCAGAGGGAAGCGACATTTACGGCGGTAAGCTCAACCATGAGGGATACAAGTCGGTAGCAAAGCAGCTTGCTGACAAATTTGGATTTGAAAAGGTAGCTATCACTCTCCGTACATCTATTTCCGCAAATGACAACGACTGGGCAGGTATGCTTTACGACGGTAAGGATTATTGCTTCTCGAAGTCCTATCATCTCCACATAGTTGACAGAGTTGGCGGCGGAGACTCCTTTGGCGGCGGTCTCATCTACGCTCTTCTCAACGGCAAGACCACGCAGCAGGCAATTGAGTTTGCGGTTGCGGCTTCGGCTCTTAAGCACACCGTCGAGGGTGACTACAACCGCGTTTCCGTATCCGAGGTTGAAAAGCTCGCAGGCGGAGGCGGCTCGGGTCGTGTTCAGAGATAAAATATAAAAATAAAAATGTCGGTTTAAACGTAAAATTACGTCAAACCGACATTTTTTTATTTTATTCATTTATTTATTCATTAATGCAACAACCGAAATTTGTCGAAAGAAAAAGAAGCTTTGTGCAAAACGTGGAATCTTGTTTTTTTTCAAAAAAGACTTGACAAGATATTTTCAGAAGTTTTCCACAGGCAATTAATTTTTTTCTATCAAAAAAAGCTTGAAACATCAAGGTTTTCCACATTATCCACAGAGTTTTCCACAGTTAACAAAAAGACATACACCTATCAAAAAATCATTAAATGACGAAAGAACGATTTGTGAATTTCTACAAAAATTATTTTTTTTTTAAAGACTTGACAAGAAAAAAGCTTGTAGTGGCGAACTTTTAGCATAAAAATCCGACTTTTTCACAAAATATGGCTCTTTTGTGGGGAAAATGAATACTTTTTCATTTTTATGTATTTTCTTTAATAATCATGAAAAAATCCTTGTAATATCCGCGTTAAAGTGATATAATAATTAAAGTAAGGCCCATGCTCGAAATTTTGGGCCATTTTATCTAAAGGACGGCTTTACGGTGGAATACGTTGTGGAAAAAGAATACGCGGGAAAGACTGTACGCGACATAATCAAGCGCCCTCTCTGTATCTCGGCGGCGACTTTAAAGCATTTGAAATTCGTTGATAACGGCATAATGCTCAACGGAAAACACGTAACGGTTCGCGCCACAGTCAAGGAAGGCGATATTCTCTCGCTCGCGACCGAGGACACAGAAGCACAGGAAAAGCTAACGCCCGTCGATCTGCCTCTTAACATCGCGTATGAGGATGCATTTTTAGTCGTTCCCGACAAGCCCGCAAATATGCCGACACACCAATCTCGCGATCACTACGATGACACGGTCGCAAACGCACTTGCATACCGCTACGAAAAAAAGGGAATACCTTTTGTTTTTCGTCCCATAAACAGACTCGACCGTAATACAAGCGGACTTTTGATCGTTGCCCGCGACAGACTCTCGGCAAATTCGCTTTCCGAATCAATGCGAAGAAAAGATATCAAAAAGCAGTACGTTGCGATACTTGACGGAATACCTTCAAAAAGCGAGGGGAAAATAGACACCTATATCCGAAGGACCGCAGAAAGCATCATCGTCCGCGAAAACTGCGGCGAAGGTGAGGGCGGCAACCAAGCGATTACGGATTACAGAGTTATTTTGTCCGAGAACGGACACTCAGTAGTGTTCGCATCTCCCTTAACGGGCAGAACACATCAGATAAGAGTACATTTTTCCGGCATCGGCTGCCCGATCATAGGCGACGATATGTATGGAAGCGAAAGTGAATACATCTCGCGACACGCGCTTCACTCGCATTTTCTCGAATTTCCACACCCGAAAAGCAACGAGCTTATTTCTATTAAAGCCCCGCTTCCCGAGGATATGATAAAACTTTTATACCGTTTGTTCTCAAAAGAAGCGATATCTTCTCTCAAGGAAAAAGAACCCGAGCTTTTCACTATATCAAACTAAAAAGGAGTATTTCATGGACGGGATCAAAGAACCGCTCAAGCAAAAAACACGCGAAAAGACGCACCGCTTACCGATCGTCTGTATCGTGATATATGCGCTCTTTCTTCTTTGTCTTCTGACATATATAATCTGTCTTTTCAGTACGGATTTTGCCGATTTCATAAACAAATACGTATCCGCTCCCGTTCGTGCGATACTTGCGCATATAACAAATTGGTTACCGATATCCTTTGCGGAATTTTTGCTTCTGCTCCTTCCCGTAATACTCGTATCCCTGATCGCATACGGATTGAATAGATACAGCAACTCCTGGAAAGACGTGTTTATCTTTTGCGGAGCTGTTCTTTCGGCTTTAGCCCTTGCTATGTCTTCCTTTTTCATCGGATTTGCTCCGTCATACCGCGGAAGACCGCTTAACGAAAAGCTCGGAATAGAACGCCAAGACGTAAGCGCTCAGGAGCTTTATGACACGGCTTTGATATTAAGCGAAAAAATAAACGCGGAAACTTCCCATATCATATACGGAAGCAATGGCTTTTCGGTAATGCCGTACGGCATAGACGAAATGAACGAAAAGCTTCTTTACGCTTACGGTAAAATATGCAACAAATATGATTTTGTGCAAAGACTCGAAAGCCGCATAAAACCCGTCATGCTGAGCGGACCGATGTCATATACTCATATTACGGGCGTATATACTTTCTTTACGGGTGAGGCAAATATCAACGTAAATTTCCCCGACTACACCCTGCCGTATACCGCGGCGCATGAGCTTGCGCATCAACGCGGCATAGCAAAAGAGGACGAAGCTAATTTCCTTGCTTTTCTGGTCTGCATGGAATCATACGATCCTTATATTCGATATTCGGCATACGTAAATCTGTACGAATATGTCGCATCAGCGCTTGCTTCGGCAGATCGGCAGCTTTACCTTAAAGTCGCCTCAACACTGCCCGAGCTCGTTCTCAGAGAGCAATATGCGTTCTCGGATTTCTTCGATAAATATCGAGCTTCCACGGCAAGTGAAATATCCGAAACGGTAAATAACACATTCCTCGTTATGCACGGCACAGAGGGAGTAAAGAGCTACGGAATGGTCGTGGATCTGGCCGTAGCGTATTACAAAGCCAAATAGCCTTATATTAAACCAACAATACCTCAGATTCGGAGGACATATGACAATGGAAAAACTCATCATTCGCGGCGGAAAGCGATTATATGGAGAAGTAAATATAAGCGGAATGAAAAACTCTGCCCTTCCGATAATATTCGGAACTATTGCGGCGGCAGACGTTTGTGAGCTTTCCAATCTTCCCGACGTCAGCGACATAGCCCTTTCTATAGACACTCTGCGAGTTCTCGGTGCTAAGGTTCGTTTTACGGGTACGGATACCGTTCTTATCGACACACGCGAGGTTGGTAAAAAAGCTCCGCCTATGGAATACGTCAGTAAGATGCGAGGCTCAACCTATCTTATCGGCGCTATGCTCGGACGCTTTGGCGAAGCAAAGCTCGGTATGCCTGGAGGCTGTAATTTTGGCGTCCGTCCGATAGACCAGCATATACGCGGATTCGAAGCGCTTGGCGCGGAGGTCTCTTATGAAGCGGACGGTAACTTTACATTCCGCGCACCAAAAGGCGGTCTTATCGGAAATCAGATATATATGAATATCGTTTCGGTCGGAGCAACTATCAATATTATGCTCGCCGCTATATTCGCTAAAGGTGTTACGACCATTGAAAACGCCGCGCGAGAGCCACATATCGTCGATATGGCAAACTTTTTGAACGCCTGCGGAGCGGATATAACAGGCGCGGGAACAAGCATGATCCGTATTCGAGGTATCGATAAGCTTCACGGCTGTCAATATCAGATAGCTCCCGATATGATCGAAGCGGGAACGTATATGACCGCCGTTGCCGCTACCGGAGGAAAGGTAACTGTTCAAAATATTATTCCTCGCCATATGGAAGCCGTTACCGCTAAGCTTCGTGATATAGGCGTTGACGTGGAGGTTTCGGATAACTCGATAACGGTATCGTCCGACAAAAAATATCGCGGCACAGAGATCAAAACAAATCCTTATCCCGGATTTCCTACAGATATGCATCCGCAGTTTTCGGCTCTCTTATGCCTTGCAAACGGTGTAAGTAAAATTTCCGAGGGGATCTACAACGGTAGATTTCAGTACGTCAAGGAGCTTGAAAAAATGGGGGCTAAAATAGACGTGCTCGAAAATGATGCTCATATCTCAGGAGTTCGAGCTCTACACGGCGCAAACGTTAAGGCTTGTGACCTCCGCGCAGGCGCTTGCCTCGTTATCGCAGGGCTTGCCGCAGATTCCGTTACTACCGTCACAGGTCTTGAGTACATAGACCGAGGCTATCAGGATCTCCTCGAAAAGCTCCGCTCCCTCGGCGCTGATATTCAAAGAGTGAAAGCTTAAAGGGACACGAGGAGGATGCGGGGATGCGTTCGACCCTTTCTTGAAAGAAAGGGTCGAGCCCCAAAGAACTTCTTAGAAGGGGTTTTTAAGAAAAACCGTTTGGAAATTAAAAAAAGGGTTTGGTTTTTCTCTGAGGTAAAAACAGGTTGGACGGCTAAAGCCACCAACCACTGTTTTATGGGGATTTATTATTTTTGTTTTCTAACTGAAAAGAGTACGCCCAATATTGACAAATAATGGACCGTCGAGGACGCCGGTCCCTACATGGTGAAATTGAAATTTGTTTGAGTTTGCCGTCGCCTTACGGAGAGGGGAATACAAACAAAATTATACCATTTTTTGTAGGGACTGGCGTCCTCGACAGTCCGTTATTTATCAATATCGGGCGTATTCTTTTTATTTAGAAAACCAAAATAATAAATCCCCATAAAACAGCGGTTGGTGGCTTTAGCCGTCCAACCTGTTTTTACCTCAGAGAAAAACCAAACCCTTTTTTATTTCCAAACGGTTTTTATAAAAAACTCCCTTCAGAAAGTTCTTTGAGAGCTCGAGAACTTTCTTGCGGGGAAAGTTCTTGAACGCATCCTCACGCATCTCCTCGTATCCCTCACTTAGTCATCTTTTCCTGCTTGACCTTGTGGTCGATAACGTGGCGGGAGGCGAGCTCCTTATGGATATCCTCGAGAGATATACCCATTTCGATCATAAGGACCATAAGGTGATAGGTAAGGTCCGCGATCTCATAGATCGTTTCGGCTTTATCATCGGCTTTACCCGCGATAATGACCTCGGTAGATTCCTCGCCGACTTTTTTAAGTATCTTATCAATTCCCTTTTCAAAAAGGTAAGTCGTATAAGAGCCTTCCTTTTTTTCTGTCTTTCTGCCTTCGATAAGAGACATAAGGCTCTGCAAGGAAAACTCGTGCTTATCGTCACTCTGCCAGACGGGATTCTCGAAGCAAGAGTCAGTACCAAGGTGACAAGCAGGACCGTCGGGTTCAACAACGACCACAAGCGCGTCCTTGTCGCAATCGGCTGTGATGCTTACGATATGCTGATAATTTCCGCTCGTCTCGCCCTTAAGCCAAAGCTCCTGACGGGAACGACTCCAGAAACAAGTGAGACCCTTTTCCATAGATATCTGAAGGCTCTCGCGATTCATATATGCAAGGGTAAGTACACGCTTGGTGACAGAATCAACAACAATCGCGGGGATCAGACCCTTTTCGTCAAATTTAAGTTCATCTATATTTATCATTGTTTTTCTCCTTTATATTCTCATAGGTATACCGTTTTTGGAAAGTTCGCGCTTAAGGTCGCCAAGATCGACCTCGTGGAAATGGAAGATAGAAGCGGCAAGTCCCGCATCAACCTTTGGCAAGGTTTTGAAGAGAGTTGTAAAATGCTCTATACAACCAGCTCCTCCCGAAGCGATAACGGGAACGGACACCGCGTTGCACACTGCTTCAAGCATCTCGAGGTCAAAGCCTTGCTTTACTCCGTCGGTATCGATCGAATTGAGGACCACCTCACCAGCTCCCATATCAACGCAACGCTTTATCCAAGAAATAGCTTCCATACCCGTGTTCTCGCGTCCGCCCTTGGCAAACACTCGAAAAACACCGTCAACGCGCTTAACGTCAGCCGAAAGAACCACGCACTGATCTCCGTAACGCTTTGCCGCCTCGCGCACAAGCTCGGGATTTCGGATAGCTCCCGAATTAACGCTGACCTTGTCCGCGCCGCATTTGAGAACTCTGTCAAAATCGTCAAGCGTATTGATACCGCCGCCCACAGTGAGCGGAATAAATATCTGACTTGCTACCTCGCAAAGAATGTCGGTAAAGAGAGCGCGACCCTCGGCGGAAGCCGTAATATCGTAAAAAACGAGCTCGTCCGCACCGTTGTCACTGTAATATTTTGCAAGTTCAACGGGCGAGGAGACGTCATTGAGTCCAAGAAAATTCACGCCCTTGACAACTCGTCCGTTTTTAACGTCAAGGCAAGGAATTATACGTTTAGTTATCATTTTGCCACCTCGATAGCCTCGCGAAGCGAGATAGCTCCCGTGTAATACGCCTTACCGATTATCGCGCCGTAAAGTCCGCGAGAAGCGAGCTTTTTGACGTCATCAATAGATGAAACGCCGCCCGACGCCACTATCTGCATATCAAATTTTTCTGACAGTTCACGGTAAAGCTCATGATTAGTACCCATCATCGCGCCGTCCTTTGATACGTCAGTGCAAATGATAGTACGCACGCCAAGGCTCTGCATTTTAGCGAAAAACTCCTCGGCGGTAAGATTGCTCGTCTCGGTCCAGCCCTTGATCGCAACCTTTCCGTCCTTGATGTCAGCGCCAACGGCAATACGCTCACCGTATTCCGATGTCGCGTGTGCGACAAAATCGGGATCGGTCACCGCCGCCGTACCCAGTATCACGCGGTCAACACCCGCATCAAGATAGGTCTTGACGGTCTCCATACTTCGAATACCGCCTCCGACCTCGGTATACAGATCGGTATTGTTCACGATCTCCTTGATCGTTTCAAGATTCGGAGTAAGACCGCTTTTCGCGCCCTCGAGATCGACGAGGTGTAAAAACTTTGCGCCCTCGCGCTCGAACGCCTTTGCGACCTCAAGCGGACAGTCGTTGTAGACCGTCATTTGCGCGTAATCGCCCTTGTAAAGACGAACCGCTTTTCCTCCGAAAAGGTCTATTGCAGGAAATATGTTCATATGTAAATTCCTCTTTTTATCAATCTTTCATTTCGTTAAAGGAGCGCAAAATAGAAAGTCCTACTCTGCCGCTCTTTTCGGGGTGGAACTGACAGCCGTATACGTTATCCATAGCCACTGCCGCAGTCAAAGGCGCGCCGTAATCTGCCGTGGCTATTACCGCCTCGTCACACTTTGCTCCGTAATAGGAATGTACAAAATAAACGTGCTCACCCTCGTTTACGTATTTGAAAAGCTCGTTCTTTTTCTCTCCGAAATGAAGTGCGTTCCAACCAATGTGCGGAATTTTAAGGTCTTTCGGTATAACTTCGGATATAGGTCTTATCTCACCTTTGATAAGTCCGAGCCCCTCGTGCTCACCGTATTCAAAGCTCTTTTCAAGTAACATCTGCATACCGAGACAGATACCGAGTATCTTCTTTCCCTTTTTGGCTTCATCGATAACTACCTCTGAAAGTCCGCAGTCGCGAAGCTTTCTTGCCGCGTCACCGAACGCGCCTACACCGGGAAGAAGTATCTTATCCGCATCGCGCAAGACTTTTTCGTCAGCCGTAACTACCGTGTCTGCTCCTACGCATATAAGTGAGCTTTTGAGAGAAAAAAGATTTCCTACTCCGTAATCAACTATCGCTATCATCAAAGAGCCCCCTTGGTCGAGGGAATCTCGTCCGCAAAAGCCTCATCAATGGCGACCGCCTGCTTCATAGCTCTTCCGAACGCCTTAAACGCACCCTCTATTATGTGGTGAGAGTTTTCTCCCGCAAGCTGTCTTACGTGGAGCGTACATTCCGCCGATCTTACAAACGCAAAGAAAAATTCCTTTACAAGCTCGGTGTCAAAGTCGCCAACCTTCTCACACGGGATATCGAGCGAGTATCCGAGATACGCTCTGCCCGAAAGGTCTACCGCCGCAATAACGAGCGTTTCGTCCATGGGAAGTGTCATAGAGCCATAACGAACTATACCTCTCTTTTCCCCGAGTGCCTCGGCGAACGCCTTGCCCAAGCAGATACCGACGTCCTCGACGGTGTGGTGGTAATCTACCCAAACGTCACCCTTACACGTAACGTCAAGGTCAAATCTGCCGTGACGCGCAAAAAGAGTAAGCATATGGTCAAGGAAGCCGCAGCCAGTAGCCACGATACTCTTGCCGATGCCGTCAATATTGAGCGTAAGCTCTATTTTTGTTTCGTTTGTATTTCTTTTTATTTCCGACTGTCTCATCATTTCTCCTCCAGAATACTTGCTACCGTATTAATAAATGTCTGCATCTGCTCACGAGTTCCTATAGTGATGCGATTGTAATCGCTTATAGCCGCTTTGTCGAAGTGACGCACAAGAATACCTCTTTCCTTTAACTTGCGGTAAAGCTCTCCTCCATCGATCTTATCACTCTTTGCGAATATAAAATTCGTCGACGAATCTGTCATAGTAAATCCGAGTTTTTTAAGCTCATTTACCGTATATTCCCTGTTTTTGACGATAGTTTTGCAGTTGTTCATATTATAATCATCGTCACTTATCGCGCCAATTCCCGCCGCCATAGTCATTGAGTTTATGTTGTAGGGATTCGTCGAATATTTTATGGTATTGAGGTCGGCAATAAGATCTCGGTTGCCTATGCCGAAGCCAAGGCGCGCGCCCGCCATCGAGCGAGATTTTGAAAAGGTCTGCGTAACGAGAAGATTGTCGTACTTCTTTATGAGAGGTACACAGCTCTCCGCTCCGAAATCGACGTAAGCTTCGTCAATGACAACTATGTTATCAGGGTTGCCCTTGACTATTTTCTCTATCTCCGACACAGAAAGCGCGATACCCGTAGGCGCGTTCGGATTCGCGATAAACAAAGTACAGCCGATTCCCATATAATCCTCTACGTTGAGAGTAAAATCTTTGTTGAGAGGAATTATGCGGTAGGGCAAACGGTTTATCTCGGCAAACACACTGTAAAAGCCGTAGGTTATATCGGCAAACGCGGCGGGAGTTTTATCGTCGCAGAACGCCATAAAAGCAAAGTTCAATATCTCGTCCGAGCCGTTGGTCATAAGTATCTCATCGGTATTCACACCGAAACGCTCCGCCATAGCCGCGTTCAAAGCGCGGCACTCGGGATCGGAATAAAGCTGAAGTCTCTTTGCCGCCTCTGCCGCTTTTTCCTGCGCCTTTTTCGACGGTGGAAAAGGAGACTCGTTCGTGTTAAGCTTTATGTATTTCATCTCTTTTGGCTGCTCACCTGGTGTGTACGGCACTAAAGATGCGTATTTGTTGCTAAAAAATCTGCTCATGTTTTTTCCTTTTTTATTTTTTGAAAACTTTTTTGAAAAAAAGTTTTCAAGCTTTCAAAAAACTTTAATAATAGGTTATTTTCTTAACCGTTCAATATAAACTATATGGGTTTTATATAAATTCCCTGTTTTGTTTTCTTTTTGCGGAGTTACCGCAGGTTGCTCCTGTTTTCTTTTTCAAAAGAAAAGTAAGCGTCCCCTTAATCTTCCAATCTGACTACCGCGCTCTTAGCGTGGGCGGTAAGACCTTCCTTTTCGGCAAAGAAGGCAACGTCGCGCGCAACTCTCTCAAGGGCGTCCTTGGTATAATAGGTATACTGCGTTTTCTTAACGAAGTCGTCTACCGAAAGCGGACTTGAGAACTTCGCCGTTCCGCTTGTGGGAAGCGTATGATTAGGTCCTGCGAAGTAATCTCCGAGAGCCTCGGGACAATTTCTGCCCATAAATATCGAACCTGCGTGACGGATAGCATCAAGGTAATCGAAAGGATTATCAACGCAAAGTTCGAGATGCTCGGGAGCGATCTCGTTTGCGATCTCGATAGCGGCGTCAAGCGTGTCGGCTACTATTATTTTTCCGTTTTTATCGATAGACTCTCTCGCTATATCAGCACGCTCAAGCAAAGGTATCTGGCGCTCAAGCTCCGAGCTTACGCCTGTCGCAAGCTCGTAAGAATCGGTAACAAGAACCGCACTCGCCATTCTGTCGTGCTCTGCCTGTGACAAAAGATCTGCCGCCACGTGACGAGGATTGCTCTTGCCGTCGGCAACTATAAGTATCTCGCTCGGTCCTGCTATCATATCGATAGACACCACTCCGAACACCTGCTTTTTAGCCTCGGCAACAAAAGCGTTACCAGGACCTACTATCTTGTCGACCTTCGGAACGCTCTCCGTTCCATACGCCAAAGCTGCTACCGCCTGTGCGCCGCCAACCTTGAAGATGCGGTCGATACCCGCTATCTTTGCCGCCGCAAGAATTACGGGATTCACCTTTCCCTCTCTGTTGGGAGGAGTGACCATTACGACCTCTCGGCAACCCGCAATCTTTGCGGGAATTGCGTCCATAAGGACAGTTGACGGATACGCTGCCGTTCCGCCCGGAACGTAAAGTCCCGCCTTGTCTACAGGAATAACCTTTTGTCCTACGACAATTCCGTTTTCATTATTTATAATGAAGCTGTTGCGTACCTGCTTTTCGTGGAAAGCGCGGATATTTTTTGCCGCTTTTTCGAGTATCTCGATAAATTTGGGCTCAACAGACGAAAAAGCCTCGTTTATTTCCGCTTCGCTTACGACGAGAGAGGAAAGCTCCGCGCCGTCAAACTTTTTGCAATAATAAAGCAACGCCTTATCTCCGTCCTTGCGAACGTTTGCGATAATATCCTCAACGGTAGCCTCTACGTTCACCGTCGGCACAGCACGAGAGAATATCTCACTGTTAGATACCTCTCCGTATTTTAATATGTTTATCATTTTTTGTCCTCCACTTGCTCCGAAAGGCTCTTTACAAGTCTCTCTATCGGCTCGTTCTTGAATTTAAAGCTTGATTTGTTCGCGATAAGTCTCGCGCTTATATCGACTATTGTATCTATGACCTCAAGGTCGTTTTCCTTTAAGGTCGTTCCCGTCTCAACGATATCGACGATAACATCCGAAAGGTCGAGTATCGGCGCTATCTCAATAGATCCGTTCAAATGGATTATATCGATATCACGTCCGATAGACGCGTAATGCTCTCCCGCGATATTTGAAAATTTAGTAGCCACGCGAAGAGTTCTTGCCGCATTGTCGCGGAAGCCCTTTTTCGCCGCAACTGCCATACGGCATTTGCCTGTGTTGAGATCGAGAAGCTCATAGACCTCAGGCTCGTATTCGAGCAGGATATCCTTTCCCGCAACACCGATATCCGCCGCTCCGCGCTCAACGTATATAGCAACGTCGGACGGCTTTACCCAGAAGTATCTTACCCCGCACTCTTCGTTTTCAAATATCAGCTTTCGGTTATTCTCGCGTATCGAGGGGCACTCAAAGCCCGCTCTCTCGAACATGGAGTATACCTTTTCTCCAAGTCTTCCCTTTGGAAGCGCAACGTTAAGCATTTGTTTCAAGGATCTCCACCCCTCTTTCCTTAAATCTGAGCAATTGTCTGTATCTGAGCTTTTCGGGTACGCTTCTCTGTGCCATAACGCTCTTTCCACTCTCGGTAAGCATACGGACAGACGCTCGAAGAGCTCCTATGTCCGCGCTGTCGTCGTAAAGGATCAGCGTGTCAACGTCATAATCCACGCCCGTATCGCGATCGTTCAGAAGATCGGGGTATACGGCAAAACCGATAGCTCCCGCCTTTTTGCCCATCTTTTTCATCAAAAGATCGTACTGACCGCCCGAAAGTATTCCCGTGGGAACTCCGTTGATAAATCCGCGGAAAACGATGCCGTTGTAATAGCTCATATCGTTTATGACCGAAAAGTCTATTCGCACGCTTTGGCTCTGCGCATCTGCTCCCACCGTGAGAAGCACCTCTTCAAGCTCCGAAAGCGCCTTCTTGCCGTTCTCACTCGTAATTATCTCTTTGAGCTTTGAAACAACGGCTTTGGGCTCTCCGTAGGTAGCCACAAGAGCTTTAAGCTCGGCACAAGCCTCTGTAGGAACGCCCTCCGAAACGCATATAGCATCTATTCCGTGCGTGTTCTTTTCACCGATACAATGCAAAAGCTTCGCTCTTGCTTCATCGGACACGTTCATATTATCAAGAGCCGCCGACAAAACGCCAAGGTGAGACACGTCAAGAACGAAATCATCAGATATCTGCTTTAAGCTCTCAAGCGCGAGTGTCAAGACCTCAGACAAGCAATACCTGTCTATATCGCCCACGCACTCAAGTCCTACCTGCATTATTTCCTTGAACGAATCGCTTCCCTTTTGCACTCTGTAAACGTTCTCATTGTAATAGACCTTGTTTACGTATCCCGAAACGTCCTTTGTATTCTTAACGATAGAAAGCGTAACGTCGGGCTTTAGTGCCATAAGCTTTCCGTTCTGATCGTTAAAGGTGATTATATGATCGGAAATGAGAAAGTTTTTGTTTCTGACGTAAAGGTCGTACTCCTCAAACTTGCTCATTTTATATTGCGCGTAACCGTATTTGCCGTAAAGATCGCGAAGACGGAAAACCGCTTTTTCGTCGCTTCTGAGAACCGAATCTCCTATCTTCATTTAGTCTCCTCCTTTTTGCTATCGCCGAGGATCGCGCGATAGCCTCCGCTTCCGTATACAAGACATTTATTCACTCGGCAGATAGTCGCCGTGCTTGCGCCCGTCCGCTTTGATATCTCCTGATAATTCTTGCCGTCGTTGAGCATCGCGGCGACCTCAAGCCTCTGCGATATATCCTGAAGCTCCTTTATCGTGCATATATCCTCAAAAAATGCGGCGCATTCTTCTACTGTATTCAAGCGAGTGATAGCCTCAAAAAGCTTCATCTCGGCTTCTGTATAATGCTTTTCCATAAAATAAGTGCTCCTTTACTTTATTTTGCACTATATTTTAGCACATTAAAGCGCTAAAGTCAATAGTATTTGTAAAGTTTTTTGATAAATTTATAATGTTTACATTTTATATAAAAATACAGTTAAATTTTGATTTGTCGGGAAGACGCGATGTCGCTTTTTGAAAAAAGCTCCGCAAAAACTTTCCTGAGAAGGATTTATTGTGTAGCCGTTATGGCTATGCAAAATTTTATTTTAGGAAGTTTTTTGAGGGAGTTTGAGGGAACTTTTTTTCAAAA
>JAZSIP010000113.1:0-3350 GCA_045533915.1 Eubacteriales bacterium | reverse complement strand
GGTAGCGATAACCCTTTGGAGATCCCTTCGTCGCTTCGCTCCTCGCTTTCTGCTCGATTCGTTCCTCATCTCACAGAAAGTTCGCTTGCGCTCAGGATGACATTTCTAAATAATGTTTGAGGTTGATTTTTTGAAAATAATCTCCCCGATAAACCGCAATTTATTGAATGAAAAGAAGCAATATCAAAAGCAAGATAAGGTCGTCGCCCTTGCCCTCGCTTGCGATAAGGAGGATAACCCCGAGGATCAGAAGCTCCTCAAAGCCGATATTTATGCCGCCTTTAGAGAAAAGCTTTCCAAGTCCAAGATCGAATTTTGGAAAAGAGAAGAGCCCCGCTTGCTTTGCCTCGCTTTTTTTCTCGGATATCTCCGCCGTTTTCTCTGTTGTTTCCTCCGATCCTGTTTCGGAAATCGGCGCGCTGCTTTCTTCTTTCGTTTCGTATTCGTCAATGTCCGCGTCAATGAATATAGGCGTTTCGCTCTCCTTTTCGGAGAGCGGAGGACGAAACGCGTTCCCCGCGTAATTCCGCGGAACACGAAGATCGCGCGGAAACCGTCCTTGCGGAGATCTTGTATACATATTACCGCCTCCTTTTATTTGACTGTTTTTATAACTTCGGATATGCGCGCAAGCTGGACCATTGTGTCTATCGCGTCTCGGCGGTGAGGATTTACGTATGGCTTTAGCGCGCACAGAAGCCTTGTGCGGTCGTCGTCGGGCGCTTTGCCGCCCTTTCTGCCGCCCGAAAGCGCGGCTATTATCGGAGCGGCGTTTGCCATAAGCTCGGGAAGCTTTGAATGTATATCATTCTCCGCGGACACGCTTGCTGACAACGTATCAATTTTTGTCTCGGTATCCGAGTTCCCGTCAGTAGCTTCGCTTTCCTTTTTTGCGGTGATATTTGTCGGAGCTTGCGCGCCTATTGCCGAAGCAACGGTAGATAGAAGCTCGGGATTTGCAAGCAGACGGTCGATGGCGTCGGATATCTGCAATGGAGCGTTTGCGTTTTCTTCTGCGTTTACCTTATGTTCCGAACCGTCCAAGATATATCACCTCTTCTTTCCCTTGTTGGCTTCGTATTGATCCGCTATTCTTTGAAGATCCTCGTCGGTAGCGCCTGCAAGCGCCTTGCGAATACTCGCGACACTTTCAAGGTCTATGTTGAATTCCTTTGGATCGATACCGCTTTGCGCGGCGAGACGTATCATAATTGTCTGAAGCTGACGGTCGTTGAGTGCGAGAAGCTTGTCGAGAGAAGCTTTATCGATTTGCATAATTTTCCTCCGTAACTGTTTTGTGGTGTGCCTTTATCGAAAGTATATGCGATTATATGCGTATTAGTGCCGATTTTGTCTTGATTTTAATATTTGGCTATGGACAAAATTCGTCAAGTATGATATAATTGTTATGTATATGCGTATATCGCGAGATAAAAAACGGTACGCATGGGAGGACGCGATGAAATATTGCTTTATAATCAATCCCGCGGCGGGAAAAGGTAAGAGAGCTTCGGCACTTGCTTTGGAGATAGACAGAGTTTGCAAGGAGCGCGGCGTGGAATATGAAATATACAATACAAAAGCTCCGCGAGATGCCGAAGATTACATAAGAAGGACCGTCGGCGAATGTGACGGCGATGTATCCTTTTTCGCTTGCGGAGGAGACGGAACTCTGTGCGAGGCTGTAACGGGAATAATGTCTCTTGAGGATAGAACAGGTGTTTCTTTAGGTCTTATCCCGATAGGTACGGGAAATGATTTCGCGCGGAATTTTGCGCCCTCCGAGCAATATTTTGATATTGCCGCGCAGATAGACGGAACGCCCTACAAGGTCGATCTTATAAAAGCAGCCGACCGACACGCGATCAATATGGTCAATATCGGATTTGACTGCGAGGTAGTATGTAAGACGGCAAGTATTAAGAAAAGCCCTCTTGTGCCCTCAAAGCTTGCGTATATTCTCGGACTTATCGTAACGCTCGTTCGAAAGCCAGGTGTAAGAGCAGACGTCTCGATAAACGGCGGAGAGCCTGTGCGCGAGGAGCTTTTGCTCACCACCTTTGCCAACGGAGCGTATTGCGGCGGAGGCTTTAATTCTAATCCTCTCGCGAGTCTTTCCGACGGCAGATTGGACAGCCTTTTAGTGTCGAATGTCACAAGACTTAAATTTATAAGCCTTGTCGGAGACTATAAAAAGGGAACTCACTTGAGCGAAAAATTCAAAAAGATAGTCAGAAACAGAAAATGCGATGAGATAAAGCTTACGTTTGAAAAGCATACTAACGTATGCGTTGACGGTGAGATAATCAACGTTAAAGAGCTTGTGCTTTCGGTATTGCGCGGAGCTATCACTTTCAGAGTGCCAAAAGGGGCGCTTCCGATCGCGGAGCATCTTTTGGCTAAAGAAACGGTAAAAGTATGAGCGCAAAACGGATAAAGCTTCTTGTTATTTCCGACAGTCACGGCAGAGCTGACCGCGTAAGAGAGCTTGCTTCTCGCAACAGAGACGCGGAGGCTGTACTTTTTCTCGGTGACGGAGTACGTGATCTTGAGCTTATCGATCCCGTACCGTCAAGAGCGGTTTGCGCGGTAAAGGGCAATTGCGATATGTTTTCTCTCTTTTCAAGAGAAAATAATGAATTTTCGGAGGAAAGGTTTCTTACTTTCGGAAATTATCATATACTAATGATGCACGGGCACACGCGCGGTGTCAAGAGCGGTCTTGAAAACGCGCTTTCTTACGCGTATTCTCGCGGAGCGGATATTTTACTCTTCGGGCATACGCATATTCCGCTTGAGAAATATTTTCCCGAGGGAAGCGTTGTTGACGGCGTAACTCTTGAGCGACCTATGTACGCGTTCAATCCCGGAAGCCTTGGCGAATCCTCCTTTGGATACATAGAGATACGCGAAAAGGATATACTTTTCTCTCACGGAAGACTTTGAAAAAACAAAAAGGACCGTTGCCGAGGGCAACGATCCATCTGTTTTTTTGATTTTAAACGGTTTCCGCGACTGTTTCAACTGACTCGGAAGCTTCCGCCTCAGCTCTTGCGCATTCCTCGCGGTAAGCGCAAATGACTGCGTCCTCAAGCATTCCGCGGAACTGTGCGTTTATTGGATGTACGATATCACGGTAGCTTTCATCGGGGTTTTTACGGCTGGGCATTACGATAAAGAATTTATCGCGCGCGTTTATAACCTTGATGTCGTGAACCGCGAGTTGACCGTCAAAGGTTACCGAAACGATAGCCTTCATAGGTCCTTCTTCAAAAAGCATTCTTACTTTTACGTCTGTTATCTGCATTTTTTGAAGTCGGATCGTAGCCATGTCGTTCTGTGAGCCAAGG
>JAZSIP010000107.1:0-3195 GCA_045533915.1 Eubacteriales bacterium | reverse complement strand
ACATATTCCTCGCCGTGAGGCGACGGTAAAACCTAACGATCATAAATTATCTTGTAGGGACCGGCGTCCTCGACGGTCCGTTACCATTCGGTTAAATTTATGCGAACATAACTCCCCGATAAATCAAAATTTACATTTGCGTACAAACGAAAACGGGAGGCAAGCACCTCCCGTTTTTAGCTGACGATCTATTTAAAGAATTATTCCTTTTGAATGTTTATAATCTTATGATATCCGTCAGAATGAGAACAGTTCCTTGACAAGCTGTTCGTAAGGCTGTCTGCCGTACTCACAGATCTGGAAAGCTTCGGCATAACGAACCTTTGAGCCGCGCTCCTCACCGTAGCGGGCGATAAGCTCTTTTCTGAAACGAGCCGCAACCTTTGCGAAACGAACAGAATAGCCATGAGTTGCCGCCATTATCTCCTCATCGGTCGTTTCCTCGGTTATGTTCATACCCTTGAGCCACTCAAAACGCTCCTTTTCGTCGGTGGGAACACCGTATCTGCCGTTCATTCCTTGTGACATTCCCGTGTTTGCGTTGTAGGGAAGCCACTCGTAGACCTGACTTTCGTTGAGGTGCGAGATGTGAAGCTTTACGTCGATAACGTCGTCCATATCGAAAACGAGGTCGGCTTGGAAGGGAGGATTCTTGAAGTTGTCTACGTTGTAAAGAATAACGGGCATATCAAGCATAGCGGGAACGTCGGGGCAGGTGTGCGGAACGGTCAGTATGTAGGACGCGTCCTGAACGAGCTGAGCCGCTGCTCTGTGGTCTGCGTGATAGTCGTTTGTTCTGTGCGAGATAATGAGGTCGGGATTGAATTTACGAATGTAGCGGATAAGTCTCATACGCGTGGGGAGGTCTGCCATAAGTGTGCAGTCGTCGACGTCCGACCAAACGTCGTAGGTGATGCCGAGATATTCAGCGACAGCCGCGCTTTCCTTTGCGCGTCTTGCCGTTGTTTCCTCGGGGGTCATGATGTGGTGACCGCCGCAGCCGTTACACATAGATAGGAAACGAACCTCGTGTCCCGCCTTTACCCATTTGTAAGCCATACCGCCAACGCGGAATTCGTTGTCGTCCTGATGAGCGCCAATAGATAAGATCTTCATTTTTGTACTCCTTGTTTATTTAAGTTGTTTTTTTAGTGTTTTTTTATCTTGACTTTAACGTATCTTTATTGTATAATAAAATTAAGATAATTTCAACCACTATATTGCTATTTTTTATCACTATATTGCTATTTAAGGAAAAAATATGATAACAAGATACGAGCATCACTTACAGATAAAAACAAATAAGCTTGAACCGTTCAAATTGCATTACTTAATAAACAGAGTGGATTCTCCTTGTAATTGGCATAAAAATATTGAGCTCATTTACATTACGAACGGAGAGGGCTGTATAAGATACGGAACAGAGCAGTATTCGCTTTGCGCGGGAGATCTTGTTATAATCAACTCGGGCGCGATACACCATCTGTACAGCAAAACGGGATTTGATTATTACTGCCTTATAATTGACGATGAATTTTGCGATAGCAACGGCATCGACATTGAGAAATACAGATTTGAGAAGATAACAAAGGACACTGAGACGGTTCGTGTTTTTCTTGAAGCCGCGGAGCTTTTAAAGGCGGAAATAATGAGAAAAAACGACGAGAACAGACTTGCCGTTCCCGTGTTGAGAAGAGCGATGCTTTCCCTTATGATCGAGCTTTGCGAAAAGCATATCGATAACGCGGGAGATAACGATAAAAAGAACGACCGCTCGGAAACACACGTAAAAAAGGCTTTGTCGTATATAAACGAAAATTTCAAAAGTCCGATAACGCTCGAGGAGGTCGCGGAATACGTAGGTATAACGAAATACCATTTATCAAGAGAATTTAAAAAATATACGGGAGAAACGATCTTCACCTATACCAATATACTGCGTTGCAGGAATGCGGAGGTCTGCATATTGGACGGAATGAACGTTTCTGACGCGGCATACGCAAGCGGCTTTGAAACTATGTCATATTTTTCTTGCACGTATA
The DNA here is from genome assembly GCA_045533915.1 of Eubacteriales bacterium. Lineage (GTDB taxonomy): Bacteria > Bacillota > Clostridia > Oscillospirales > CAG-272 > HGM12713. The sequence goes on along the minus strand of JAZSIP010000107.1, from coordinate 1,153 downwards.
AAAAGCTTATGGGAATACATCCCTCAAAGGTCAAAAAACAAAGGACTGATATCGAACGCAATCGTGTTATCGAAAGTGAAATAGATATGTATTAAATAAAAAAGCGAAGGAAATTAATATCCTTCGCTTTTTTTATCACTCGCCCAATAATTTGTTCAGAGCGGGGAGGATATGCAGATCCCACCATCTCCACGCGTGGTTGCCCTCAGAGGTTTCAAATGTATGCTCAACGCAGAGCTTTGTCAGAAGCTCGTGATACTCGACGTTCGCCTTGATAAGAGTATCCTCAGTTCCGCACCACATATAGAGCTTAGGAAAGGGGAGACCCTCTTTTTTGTTATTTTCGGCAAGCCAAAATATATCGTGTTCGCTGCCCTCAAGCTCAAGAGGCGTTTGCATATCGAATCCGAAAAGGCTTCTCCATTCATTTATGTTGTAGGGTCTGCCTTTTCTCGTTATGTCAAGCGCGCCCGAGAGGGAAATGCAATAAGAATACTGCTCGGGGCAGGTCAGAGCGATCTTCAGAGCGCCGTATCCGCCCATTGAAAGCCCCGCTACTATGTTGTCCTCACGCTTGTCGCTTATTGCCTTGAAATTGTGTCGGCAGACCTCGGGAAGCTCCTTTGTAATAAAATCAAAATAATTCGCGTCGTATTGTGTGTTCGTGTACCAGCTTCTGTCAACGTTGGGCATAACGACACAAAGATTGTGCTTTGCCGCGTATCGCTCGATACAGGTGTTTCTGATCCACGACGTGTGATCTCCCTTAAGTCCGTGTAAAAGCCAAAGTGTTTTGCACGGCTTACCGTCCGATCCCGCGCTGTCGGGAAGAATAACGTTTACCTGAGTGTTCTTACCAAGCTCTTTGGATAAAAAGTTCATTTCCAAAAACATATGTGGGATTTCCATAGTTTGTACCTCGATAAAAAATAATTTCTATCGTGTATTATATCACGTTTGCTGTCCGTTTGCAAGGGAATTGAATAAAAATTAAACAAATTGCGGTTTGTCGGGGAGAGTGTTATATCGATTGATTGGTTTAAATTGTTTGTATCCGGACCGTCGAGGACGCCGGTCCCTACAAGCTAATTTATGATCGTTTGGCTTTTCAATGGCCGCACGGGGAGGTATATGTGTGCAATTTTTACACACT
>JAZSIP010000128.1:0-4088 GCA_045533915.1 Eubacteriales bacterium | reverse complement strand
GCGTCCTCGACAGTCCGTTATTTATCAATATCGGGCGTATTCTTTTTATTTAGAAAACCAAAATAATAAATCCCCATAAAACAGCGGTTGGTGGCTTTAGCCGTCCAACCTGTTTTTACATAAGAGAAAAAGAAAACACTTTTTTTAATTTCCAAACGTTTTTTCTAAAGAACTCCCTTTAGGAAGTTCTTTGGGGCTCGACCCTTTCTTGAAAGAAAGGGTCGAACGCGTCCTATCTCGTCCCCTCGAAGCCCTCTGCGTATCTAACGGCTTCCATAGCGTCCTTAGCGTACATATCAGCGCCGATACGATCGGCATAATCTTGATTAAGGACAGCGCCTCCGACGATGACCTTACATTTCGGGTGTTTTTCACGCAGAAGCGCGATAGTTTCCTCCATAGCGGGTACAGTCGTTGTCATAAGAGCGCTGAGTCCGACGAGAGAAACGTCCTCGGAGACAGCGCGTTCGACTATCGTTTCGGGGGAAACGTCACGACCGAGATCTATAACGTTAAATCCGTAATTTTCAAGCAAGAGCTTAACTATATTCTTTCCGATATCGTGAATATCGCCCTTAACGGTCGCAATAATGATCTTCAGACGGTCGGCGTTGCCTTGATCCGCGCCGTTATCCGAAAGCATAGCCGATTTTATCTTCTCAAAGGCGGAGCTTGCCGCCTCAGCGCTCATAAGAAGCTGAGGGAGATAGACCGTCTTTTCCTCAAATCCCTTCCCTACCTTGTCAAGCGCGGGAATGATATGACCATTCACTATCGCAAGCGGCTCTGTATCCTTGAGCATACCCAAAACAAGCTCCGAGGCGCGATCCTTAAGACCGCGAACGACCGCTTCTTCAAGAGCAGACGCGTACTTGACGTCTGCTTTCGGCGCTTCCGCGACAGCCGCCGAAGAAGCCGTCTGCGCCGAATAATTTTGCGAAAATCCTATATAATCCGAAAAGCTTTCGTCAAGCCCGTGCAGAGCGCGGTAGGAATAATAGACCTTCATCATCTCCTGCGAGTAAGGGTTCATAATAGCCGCGGAGAGTCCGCGCTCAAGCGCGGAAGCGAAAAACACCGAGTTTATCAAGTCGCGCGCGGGCAGACCGAACGACACGTTCGAAACTCCGAGAACAGTCTTACAGCCAAGACGCTCTGAGATAAGCGAGAGCGCGTCAAGTGTCACCCTTGCGGCATTCTTGTCGGCGCTTACCGTCAGCGTAAGCGTGTCGAAGATAATGTCATTTTTCTTGATGCCGTACTCCGAAGCGACCGCGAGTATCTTCTCCGCTATCTTAAATCTTCCCTCCGCAGTCTCGGGAATACCGTTTTCGTCAAGAGTAAGCGCAACGATGACTCCGCCGTACTTTTTAGCAAGCGGAAATACGGCTCTCATACTCTCTTCCTTGCCGTTTACCGAGTTTATCATCGCTTTTCCGTTGTAAACGCGCAGCGCCGACTCCATAGCGGAGGCGTTCGAGGTATCTATCTGCAACGGCAGAGCGCAAACGCTCTGTATCTCACGAACGGCAGAGGTAAGAACCGATCTCTCGTCAATATCAGGTATCCCAACGTTCACGTCAAGCACGGGTGCGCCGCACTCCTCTTCATGAAGTGCTTCCGCGAGGATATAATCCATATCTCCATCAACAAGAGCCTGCTTGAAGCGTTTTTTACCCGTAGGATTTATGCGCTCACCGATAAGCACGGGAGCGTCACCAAAGGTCACCGCGTTCGCGTAAGACGATATCACCGTAAGCCCCTTGTCGCTCACAAAAACGGGAGATATTCCCTTTGCCGCGCCGACGAGCTCCGAGATATATTCGGGTGTCGTACCGCAGCAACCGCCCGCCATACGCGCGCCGCGAGATATCATATCTGCCGTTACCTTGGCAAAATCCTCTGCCGAAACGTCAAATACCGTCTTTCCGTCCTTGACCGAGGGCAGTCCCGCGTTAGCTTTTATAAACACGGGGACTGATGCGACCGAGAGTAATCTGTCGATGATAGGAGCTAACTGCGCAGGACCGAGCGAACAGTTCGCGCCGATAGCGTCAGCGCCAAGTCCCTCAAGCATTACGCACATAGCCTCGGGGGTAGCTCCCGTCATAAGCTTTCCGTCAGATCCGTATGCGTTCGAGACGAATATGGGGAGATCGCAGCTCTCCTTAGCGCCCAGAAGCGCGGCTTTCGTTTCGTAGGAATCGTTCATCGTTTCAATGAATATAAGCTCCGCGCCGTGCTTTGCGCCAAGACGCGCCACCTTTGAGAAAAGAGCTACCGCATCTTCAAAATCAAGATCGCCGTAAGGCTTTAAAAGCTTTCCGCACGGACCTACGTCAAGAGCTATAAATTTTTCGTGGCAGCCCTCGGACATATCCCTCGCGACACGCGCGTTTTCAAGAGCGGCGGAGATGATCTGTTCAAGCTCCGTATCCGAGAACTTTAGCGGATTCGCGCCAAAGGTGTTTGCGCAAACGACGTTCGAGCCCGCCGAAAAATAGCTTCTGTGAATATCGCGAATTACATCTGCGTGAGTAAGATTCCAAACCTCAGGAAGCTCGCCCGCCGAGAGTCCGCGCTCCTGCAGAAGAGTGCCCATTCCTCCGTCGAGAAACAATATATTATCCTTTGCGTAATCAAGAATTTTCATGACCGTCCGCCTTTCGTGATCCAATTTTTATACATACATTAATTATAAAACAGAGCTTACGATTTGTCAATAGCCAATGGTTTTTTGCAAACGAAGAAAAAAATTTAAAAAAGGTATTGATTTTTTTTTGAAGTTGTGGTAAAATATAAAAAGCTATCGGTTCATTATGCCAAATTCGGCTTTGATAGATAAATATTATTGTTTATTCGGAGGTTTTAAAATGACCGCATTAGAGATCACACTTGGAATCATCATTACAGTAATCGCGGCAATTCTTGTTGTTTGCGTACTGTTCCAGTCCGGTAAGGAAAAAAGTCTGTCGGGTTCTATCGCAGGCTCTGCAGAGGGATTCTTCTCCAAGAGCAAGATCCAGACAAGAGATAAGATACTTAGCAGAATAACCACCGTACTTTCTCTCGTTCTCGTTGTTATCGTTGTCGTAATGTACATTTACATTGCGGTGATCAAGTAATTTTTGACAAACAAGATACGAATACAAATACCGCAAAGCGTTATGCTTTGCGGTATTTTGTTTTTTGTAAAAAGATTATTAAACACGGTAGAGACGGGCAAAGCCGAACGAAACGGAAGGCAATACATCGCCGTTGCGTTATTTCGTTATCTCTATAACCATATCGCAACGGTTTGCGGCATCGGTCTTCGCAAAATACTCTCGCTCCATAGGTATCCACTCTTCAAAAAAGCGCTTCGCAAGCGGCGGAGAATTTCGTTTTTTGATACGCTCCCTTTGATATTCGGGGGCAATATCCAAAAACACCGAAAGATCGTAATACGGCGCAAGAGACGGGTGCATAGAATACGCTCCCTCGACGATAGTAAGTCCTTTCGGCTCGACCGATATCGGCTCTCCGAGCGTCTGTGTCTGACAGTCAAAAGGTCTGTAACAGACCTTTCTTTTTTCGCTCAACGGCAAAAGCACCTCGTCAAAAAAACGTTCCCTGTCAACGTTTCCGCCAATCTCCGAAAACCTCTCCCTCGTTCGTTGCTCGGGGCGTAAAAAGAAATCGTCCATATGAAAAACGGTACAGTCGTAAAGCTCACTCAAAAGCGATGCAAGTGTCGTTTTTCCGCTTGCGCTTCCGCCCTCAACGGCAACGGTCAGAGAGCCCTTGCAAAGCCCCCTGTCTATCAAGGAAAGCAACGGCAAAAATCTTACGTATTCGTTCGAAATAACGCGGTATGCGGGAGCGTAAGCCGCGCGAAACTCCTCCGAATGACGAACGGCAGGATATCCGCTCTCACTCCATTCGGAAAGCTTTTTTTCAAATTCATCGAGTGAAAACGGCAGTTTTCCTTCTTGCGCAAGTTCTCTTGCGACGTCGATCTTTGAAAGCAGAACGCTTTTGCCGTTCGGCTCTTCTTTTGCCGAAAGATAAAACAATCTTCCAAGCGTCTCTGCGCTCAGTCCTCTATC
>JAZSIP010000108.1:0-3113 GCA_045533915.1 Eubacteriales bacterium | reverse complement strand
ATCATAATAGCAACAAACCCCACGCCCGGAGGAGATACAACAGCGGCATATCTTGCACGTATTCTCGAGCCGTACGAAGTGGAGGTTTCACGTCTTGCCTACGGAATTCCCGTTGGCGGTGATATTGAATATGCCGATGAGGTAACTCTTTATCGCGCAATGGAAGGAAGACGTTATTTTTAATATCAGATTTTTGTGGCTATCTCAAAGTGCTTTGAGATAGCCATTTTTTATGTCGCCTCTCGCTCAAAACCTACCTAGTGCATAGAATGTTATACGGTAGCGTATTTGTATTTCAATCTCAGATTATCTGCAATCATAGCGATGAATTCGGAATTTGTGGGCTTGCCTCTTGAATTTTGTATCGTGTAGCCGAAATAGGAGTTAAGCGTATCGACGTCGCCCCTATCCCATGCGACCTCGATCGCGTGGCGAATGGCACGTTCAACTCGGCTTGTCGTAGTTTGATATTTCTTGGCGACAGATGGGTACAGAACTTTTGTGACGGAATTTATAATATCGCTATCCTTTACTGTGAGCAAAATTGCAGTGCGGAGATATTGATAGCCCTTTATATGCGCTGGTACGCCTATCTGATGAATAATGCGCGTTACCTGCGTTTCAATATCGGGAGTTTTACTCTCCTCTTCATTTTCTTCCGAGGTGAGAGGAGTTTGCGCGTTTTTGCGGTTCTGCGCAAGTGTCTTGATATGCTGACATAAGCTCTCCATATTATACGGCTTCAAAAGGCAGAGATCCGCGCCCGCCTTTGTTGCTTCCATAAAAATACTTTGATTTGATACCATTGATACGATTATAAACGACGGTGCTCCATCTGGTGAAAAATTGAGCGATCTGCAATTTCGCAGCACCCCTATTCCGTCAAGCTTCGACAGCCATACGTCGATTATCGCAACGTCGGGATGATAACGTCCGATCTTGATAAGAGCCTCTTCCCCGTTTCCCGCCTCTTCAAGATCGTTAAATCCCGCCTTTCTCAGCTCATTGCACAGCGCCTGTCTTTGCGATGCGTTTTCGTCCGCGATAAGTATTTTGATACTTGTTTCCATTTTATTCTCCTCCGATTTTATGTTCTGATTTTTAGGGTGATTCTTTTACCATATTTTACCATATTTCAAAGTCAAATGCAAGTATTTTACAAAAATTTCCAACAACAAATTTGCAAAATTTTTAAGTTTTTTATTATCGGCAAGAAAAAAGAGTGAAACAAGCACGTAAAGTGTCGAAAAATACAAAAAAATCTGCTTCATTTGACTTAAAAGCAAGTCAAATGAAGCAGTATATCTGTTGTTTTTTATTAGCCTATCAGCGTAATGGGAAGATACGTAGGCAGTCCTCTGCCTATAGCGTTTACTTCCAGAACGAGTCGGTTGATGGGCTGAACCGTCTCACCCGCACGGATAGTTACATCTACACTTACCATATGATCAGCATAGTGCGTACTCTTATGAGGCATTACAACACAAGTCTTACCCTCAACAGTAAAGCCTTCTGTGCCGAGCCAACGAAGTGAAAGCGTATAAGGCATATTTCCGAGCAATGTCTTTTGCTTAAAAGCGATAGTCAGCTTTTTCTCTCCCATAGGGGCTATCTCGGGGTCACCGTCAAAAGTTGCGGTCACAGTCATAAAAGGAGACTCCACATAGCAAGAATAAGGCTTTATAGCATTGAGTCTGGCTATTGCTCTCTTATCCTTAAGGAAAGTTTCTATTATATCTTCGGGAATCTCTGTATCTTTCTCATTAATGGTCGTAGTTAAACCGTTTTCAAATAGAACTACGGGAGCTAATCTAACCACGCGATCGGTAAGCGCTGTGCAGGTCTTAGGCACACGGATCGTACCTGTATCTACCGACATAGTTACAATACTGTCTCCTATATGTGTTCTCCAGTCGTCAGGTATTATCTCCATTCCGCCAAGGATACCGAGCGTTGCGCCAACAGTACCCGCCGTACAGTCGGTATCATCTCCGCAGTTGATAGCGAGTATCATAGATTTCTTGAAATCACCCTCGCCGTAGAGCAGACCAAGAACGGTATAAGCAACGTTGGAGGGAGCTTCAAACCAACCGTCTCCGATATCAGCATTAGAGATACGTACCTTTTCTCTTGCTTCCATAGGAGGAACACCGTTTTTATAGCATTCGCAAACAAGATTTATACTCTTTGCGATACGGCAGTCCGCGGGAATCGCGGCAAGACCGATCTCGATAATTGTATTTATATCGCTAATAACGAACGCCGCACTTTGCATAGCGGCAACAAAAGCCGCCGCGTACGTTCCCTCTCCCATTCCGTGATCGACCATTCCGTCCTCAATTGCGTATTTTGCCGCGATCGCGGGAGCTGCGGGAGCAAGACTTGCCCAGATCTCAGTGCGTATCCACGCGCCGTTTGAATGCTTCCAATCGTTATCGTAATCTCCCGAGAGCGGAGGCATAATACCTCTCTTTATGTTAGCCTTTCCAAGACCGTATTCGTTCCAGTGAGGACCGATAAAGCTCATCCAAAACTCAGATAAAAGATTGGAGTTTATAGCTTTTGCTCCATAACGCTCAACAGCGGCAAGCCATACGAGCTGAAGATCGAGGTCGTCATTGGGAAGAACAACGTTTGCTTCGGTCACAAAGCCTTTTACATCAAGAATTTCGTGAGTTCCCTCGTAAGGTGTACCCATTGTTCCACCGATATTTTTACCCACCCAACAAGCATTGACCTTATCACGATAAGCATCAAAATTAAGATTCATTTTCATTTTTATTTCCGCCTTTCGTTTTTGTTTTGAATCTTTTGCGATTTACATAATCATTATAACAAAAAAATGCGCTTAATGTAAGCGCATTTCAGCTTGCTGACAAAGTGAAAACTTCAGGTAGCAAAATATACAAACGCAAAGAAACAAAGAGCCTCCCTTGTGTAAAGGGAGGTGGCATTTTCGCAAGAAAATGACGGAGGGATTGGTGAAACAGTATATTTTTTAAGTTCCAATCCCTCAGTCTCGCATTCGCTCGACAGCTCCCTTTACACAAGGGAGCCTTTATTTGTGCAATTTGATACTTTGGTTTTCTAAAATAAGCTTTGTCAGTAGCCTG
>JAZSIP010000115.1:0-4900 GCA_045533915.1 Eubacteriales bacterium | reverse complement strand
TATAATATTTGAAATAATATGGATCATTGTTTCTAAAACAAAAATATGGGAGCAAATATGACCTTACAAAAATCTGTTATTTCTGATCATATACGTCTGTCGGCGATCAATACGGATCGCTTCAAGACAGGTATTTTGACCTTTACGTTTACCATTCCATTAACTTCAAAAAATTTTGCGTACAATACTCTGCTTGCGGGGATCATGCGAAGAGGAACGGAAAATTACCCCTCTATTTCCGCACTTAACAAAAGATTAGACGAGCTATATGCTTCAAGCATTGAGATAAGGAGCTCACAAAACGCTAAAAATCTCTCGCTTATAATCACCGCCGAATTTTTAGATGACCATTATATCATTGACAAATGTGACGTCTTCTCAGGTATTCTTCACGTTATTTCGGATCTTACTTTTCATCCTTTGTTGGAAAACGGCGCGTTTTTGCACGATATAGTCGTTCAGGAAAAACGCATAGCTTTGGATTATTTGAACTCCGAGATCAACAACACAAGGCTTTACGCACTGAAGCGTTGCTATGAAAGAATGTATCGCTTTGATGAAGATTATCCGACGACAGAACGCTTAAAGCGTCATATTGAAAACGCTGATGAAAAAGGCATTTACAAGCATTTCCTCAACATTCTTGATTCCTCTGTCATTGACGTTTTTTATATCGGAAGTGAAAATATTTCTGACGTTTCAAGAAAGATAGCGCTTGCGTTTGATAAATACTGTCCTAAAAACGTTTACACCCCCATTATGCCGCAGTCTCGTCCGATCCTTCCTCTTATATCGGAAAGCAAAGCTATGCCCGTATCTCAAGGAAAGCTTACGCTCGGATTTAGAACGGGAGCTTGTATCGGATCAAGTGATGACAAATATTACGCCGCTCTTGTTTTTAATGAGATCTTCGGTGCATCTCCTATGTCAAAGCTGTTTATGAACGTTCGTGAAAAATTAAGTCTTTGCTATTACTGCTCATCTACGTACAGCTTATATTCGGGTGATCTTATCGTATCAAGCGGTATCGAAGTACAAAATCGAGAAAAAGCAGAGCGTGAAATATTGCATCAGCTTGATAATATCCGCAACGGAAAGATAAGCGATGCTGAATTCAGCGCGGCTTTGCGAGCGCTTGAAAACACTTACAGACAGATACTTGACAATCCTCTTGACCTTCAAGCATTTTATGCGACGAGAGGAATGTTCGGAATATACGACACCATTGAGACCACGTTGAAAAAGATACTTTGCGTTACGGTTGATGACATTATCGATATCGCAAAAAATACGCATCTTGATACGGTTTTCTTTGTAGAAGGTACTTTACTCAACGGCGCGGATACGGAGGATGAAGAATATGAATAAATATATTCCCTCGGCAGTATTTGAAAATCCTGTTTTAAACGAAAGATATGAAAAGTTCACTCACCCTTGCGGTCTTAATATCTACATATTCAAGAAAAAGATGACCTCTATCTACGCTATTTTCGGAACTCATTACGGTTCTATTCATAATAGCTTCAGTGTGGGAAACGACAATTCTGTCATTACCGTTCCCGACGGCATAGCGCATTTTCTCGAGCACAAGCTCTTTACAAATGAGGACGGAAGCGATTCATTCGAGCGCTTTTCCGATTTCGGAGCAGATGCGAATGCGTATACATCTTTTAATAAGACCGCTTATTTATTCAGCTGTACAGACAGACTTACAGATTCTTTAGGCGAACTTATCGATTTTGTCACTCACCCGTATTTCACAAAAAAATCGGTCGATTCCGAGATAGGAATTATATCCGAGGAGATACGTATGTACGACGATACGCCTTCCGACCGTTGTTTTTACGGTATGCTTGAGGGTATGTATGAAAATCATAGCATCAGAAGAAATATTTGCGGCTCTTGCGAATCCATACGCGAAATAACGCCCGAGCTGCTATATAAATGCTATTCCGCATTCTATCAATTTTCAAATATGGCTTTGATAATCTGCGGAGACGTAAACACAGACGAGGTTCTTGACACCGTCTATGCGCATCTGCCGAACAGCGCGGACAATATAAAAGTCGTTCCTAAAAACGAAAATGAATGCGAAAAACGAAGTGTTTTCAAGCCTTATGTTCATCAAAAAATGCAGGTTTCCAAGCCGATATTCAACATTGGATTCAAAGATATTGACGTTTCGGAAAACGGCAATGAACGGCAAAGAAAAGACGCCGCTATGTCAATACTTGACGAAATGCTGTTTTCACGCGCGGGAGAATTATACTCTTCCCTTTACGACCGCGGCTTGATCTCGCCCGCCTTCTCTTACGGATATAATATTTCCGAGTCCTGCGCTTACAACTCTTTAGCGGGTGAAGCTGACGACCCTAAGCTCGTTCTTTCCGAAATACAAAAATATCTGAAAAAAGTTGAAAAAGAAGGGCTTTCAAAAAGCGATTTCGAAAGAGGAAAACGCGTTATGTATGCGGAATTTATAAAGTCCTTTGACTCAACGGAAAGCATTGCAAACAATCTTTTTAATTTCATTTGCGAAGACTGTGATCTTCTTTCGTATGCTAATATAATAGACAGTATCTCTTTTGAAGAAGTTTGTGATCTTTTCAAGACCTCTTTCTTTGATGATTCTGTCACGCTTTCGGTTATTTATCCTCTTTAAAAAAATAAAAAAACAAAGGAGTTTTTATGGTTACCGTTTCTTTTCCCGGTATAGGAATAGATAGCTTTGATTTAAATCCTGTGGCTTTTACTATTCCCTTATTTGGCGGACTTGAGGTCAGATGGTACGGACTTATTATCACATTGGGAATCGTTTTGGCATTTTTGTATTGTTCGTTCCGTTCCAAGCAAGAAGGAATAAAATTTGACGATCTTCTTGATTTTGCAATTTTCACCGTTATTTTTGGAGTGATAGGCGCACGAACATTCTACGTTATCACTTCGCTCAAGGACGGAAAATATTCAAGCTTTTACGACATTATAGCTATTTGGGAGGGCGGTCTCGCCATTTACGGAGCTATAATTGCCGGTGCTATTACCATCTTCCTTATTTGCCGATACAAAAAGATAAATCCTTTAAAAATGTTTGATGCCGTAGCACCTGCTGTAATGATAGGTCAGATACTCGGACGTTGGGGAAATTTCTTTAACGGCGAGGCTTACGGAAGAGCCGTGTCCGAGGATTCGCTTCTCTACTTTATCCGTATGGGCTTGAACCCTCATAACATAAAGGAAGTAAGCAGATTTGAAATGGCTTTTGTTCACCCGACGTTTTTATATGAATCTGTTTGGAATCTTGTTGGATTTTTGATCATCAACGCGCTTTACAAAAAGAAAAAATTTGACGGTCAGGTCGTTTTGATGTATATAACGTGGTACGGCTTCGGTCGTATGCTCATCGAGGGCTTAAGAACCGACAGCCTCTACGTTGGAGTATTCAGAATATCTCAGGTTATCGGGTTTCTCTGCTTCGTTATCGGTGCGACACTTCTCACCGTATTTCTATTACGTGCCCGCCGTGAAAAGCTTACCTCTATGGATTATGAGCCTGCGTACGCAAAGATATCTCATATAGATATCAAAAATGATAATGAAATTAAAGATGAAACAGTTACAAGCTCATATGATGATACCGAGGTCACGAACACATTGAGCGACGAAGAAAAAAAAGAAAATCTTAACAATCTATTTGATGAAAACCAATGATCAACTTTGAAAGGAATTTTAAAAATGGCTAAAATTATTGACGGAAAAGCTATATCCGCGCAGATACGCGCAGAGCTTAAGGAAGAAACAGAATCTTTTGTAAAGGCTACGGGTGTTCGCCCCGGCCTTGCGGTAATTATTGTTGGAAACGATCCTGCGTCTCAGGTATACGTTCGCAACAAAAGACGCGCTTGTGAGGAGGTAGGATACTATTCAGAAGCGTATGAGCTTCCCGAAACAACTACGCAAGAGGAGCTTAACGCTCTTGTTGACCGACTTAATGCAGACGACAAAATACACGGCATACTCTGTCAGCTCCCTCTTCCCAAGCATCTTGATGAGAACGAGGTCATACTCAGAATAGACCCTAAAAAGGACGTTGACGCGTTCCACCCCTACAACGTTGGAAAAATAATGATAGGTGATTATGCTTTCCTTCCCTGTACTCCCGCCGGTGTTATGGCTCTTCTTGAGAGAAGCGGAATTGAGATATCGGGAAAAGAATGTGTCGTTGTCGGACGATCAAATATTGTAGGCAAGCCTCAGGCTATGCTCCTGCTTCACGCAAACGGAACTGTTACCGTATGTCACAGCAGAACGAAAAATCTCGCCGAGGTCTGCAGACGAGCTGATATTCTTGTTGCCGCTATCGGAAAGGCTGATTTCTTTACGGGAGATATGGTCAAGGAGGGTGCGGTAGTTATTGACGTTGGTATGAACAGACGCGCAGACGGAAAGCTTACGGGAGACGTTGATTTTGCTTCCGTTGAGCCCAAAGCATCATATATTACCCCCGTCCCCGGCGGAGTTGGTCCTATGACTATCACAATGCTTATGCAGAATACTTTAACCTCTGCTAAAAACTCCGTAAAATAATATTTAAAGACAATTTACAAAATACTTAATATAAAAGGCAGTTCGATTAGAACCGCCTTTTATATTATTGGTGGTCAAAATAAACCCCCAGTTCTACTGGGGGAGCGGTAAAACAGAGCAGGGCTACAAATAAATAGGGCGAGCTTTAAGCAAGCCCATTGAAAAGAATTAAACCTCCTTGTATAATGTAAGTGGTTTGACACCGCATTACAAAAGTATAAGGAGGTTTAATAATGAAAAAAGAAAATAACGAGATAAAAAGCACAGCCCACAGCAAATACAGGTGTCAGTATCACATAGTCTTTGCCCCAAAGTA
>JAZSIP010000013.1:0-8150 GCA_045533915.1 Eubacteriales bacterium | reverse complement strand
ATGAGCGAAAAAGGCGTGTGGACGATCAGCATCAACGATCAGCAGGTTATCGATTATTTCACTTGAAAAACGAATGCCTTTATGTTATAATAATCTCAACAAATAATTTTCAAAAACTTTTCTTGCATTCTCGCTTTCTTTCGGTATCATGTGTTTACCACCCGAAAGGAGAACGAAAATGCCAGATCTAAAACCATACTATCAAGTAAAGTTAACCCTTCTGCGATGCAAATTGTCTTTTCTCGAACCCCCCGAAAAACGAGGACGAGCAATACGCTTGCGATATTATCCAAAAGGCGTATGAGATCAATGAGAAAAAGATTGAAATGCTTGATTTTGATAAGAACAAAAAGCTGTTAGAGAATTATTACAGATGGTTTTTGCGTTTTCTACATTTTTATAAATTGATGGAAGGAATTGAAAAATGCCAAGTATTCATCTGCCCTACATAAATATTGCCCTTGACGCATTTGCTCTTGTGATAACGCTTATTATTTTTATTGCCTGTGTAAGTGAGTTTTCAAATAAAAAGATAGGCTCAAGGTATTTTTTGATTTTGCAGATCGCGGTTGCTGCCGCGTTGGTTGCAGATATTATGAGCTGGATAGGTGAGGGGCGACTCTCTTTGCCTTATTTGACCGTGGTATCAAACACGGTCGCCTCTTGCGCTTGTCAGATAGCGATAATCAGCTTTATGGGTTATCTTATAGCAAGTCTTTACGCAAACAGTCGGGCTGCCGAGTGCATTTTGAATATATTCCGTATTCTGTGCGTGTGCTCGATCTTATTCTGTATTGGCAATGCTTTCTTCGGATATGCCTTCTCGGTAAACTCTGATGGGCATTGGCAACGTTGTGACAGCCTTGTGATCGGAATGGCATATCTGGCATTCCCGATCTTATCGTTTTTTGCGATTGCGTTTATGGCGGCATTTGCGAAAAGCACGGCTAAGATCAACCGCTTCGCCTTCATTTTTTACACGATCTTTCCCGTCGCGGGTGTTGTGATCGACTATCTGGTTCACGGTATATCTCTGACCTATTCGGGTTTTACCGTCAGCGTTTTGGTAATTTACACAAGCATTTATCTTACCAGGCAAAAGGAGCTTGAAGCACAGAAAAATGCTTTGATGCTCTCTCAGATAAACCCTCATTTTGTGTATAACACGCTCTCCACAATTGCCTCTATGTGTGACGTTTCACCCACTCAGGCGAAATATCTTACTATTGATTTCTCCCGATATCTTAGAAAAAACATAGGCACACTTTCGAGCGAGGAACTGATTCCGTTTGAGCAGGAGATGGAGCACGTGGAATGCTATCTGAAAATAGAGAAAGCAAGATTCAGAGAGCATCTGAACGTGATATATTCCATACAGTGCAGAGATTTCAGCATTCCGCCGCTATCGGTCCAGCCTTTAGTTGAAAACGCGGTAAAGCACGGAGTTACCAAAAAGGCGAGAGGAGGCACTGTAAAGATCTCCGCCTATGATACCGAAACACACTATGTCGTTGAAATTATTGATGACGGCGTGGGATTTGATACGCGATCAACGGAAATGCACATCGGATACAAAAATGTACAAAACAGAGTGGCTTCAATGTGTAAGGGAGAGGTAACGATCAAGAGCACGTTAGACGTAGGTACAAGAGTAACCATTGAGATCCCCAAAAAGAAGAAAGGCAGACGAAAATGAATATATTGGCTGTTGACGACGAATATTACGCGCTTGAGCTTATGAAGCATGCACTTGAAGAGGTTGCGGGTGCTTCAACAGTATATCTTTGCCGCGATGTGAGAAGCGCTTTGCAAACGGCGACCGAAAACAAGATCGACGTTGCGTTTCTTGATATTCATATGCCCGAAAAAAGCGGCGTCGAGCTTGCGCGCGAACTTAAACTTCTCAACCCAAAGGTAAATATCGTATTTGCCACGGGATTTTCGGAGTATATGAAGGAAGGCATCGACCTTCGCATGAGTGGATACATAATGAAGCCCGTCACACCCGAGGCGGTTAGGACGGAGCTTGAAAATCTGCGCAATCCTATCCAGTGGAGCAGCGAAAAGCGAATCAAAATTTTGACCTTTGGAAATTTTGACGTGTTTGTTGACGGAGCGCCGTTGAAGTTTGAGAGAAAGCAAGCCAAGGAGATTCTCGCGTATCTTGTGGATAAGCGCGGGACGTCGGCGACCTACCCCGAGCTTGCGGCGATACTTTGGGAGGACGGTGAATACGACAGAACCCGACAGAAAAACCTTCAGGTGTATATCGCGAGCCTTGTAAAATCTCTGCACGCGGTAGAAGTCAGAGATCTGATATTGAAGAACCGACAAGGAATCTTAGTAAACACAAAGATCGTTGACTGTGATTATTACCGTTTTCTTGAAGGCGACACAAGAGCGATCAACTCCTTTACGGGACAGTATATGAGCGCGTACTCGTGGGCGGAATTTACGGTTGGATATTTAGAAAATCAATTACAAAAGCTAACAAAATAAGCTTATATTGACATCTTTCAGAAAATTTTTCAAAAAAGATGTCAATTTTTTTATTTTTGTAGTCCTGTTGTAGTCATACGGTGGTAAAATACGGATACAAAGCTCAAACTGTCGAGTTTTGAGACAATGAGCGGTTAGGGAACGCTCGAAATTTTTTTCTAAAAAGGAGAAAATAAAATGAAAAAAAGAAGAATACTCATCATCTCCCTGCTGCTCGTTGCAGCACTTTGCCTTGGCATCGGTTATGCGGCGTTTACCGTAAACATGGAAATCGGCGGTAACGTATCCGTTGGTGCTCCCGCTCCCGCAGTTACCTTCTCCGCAGTTTCCGAGACCTTAACAAAGGGTGGTATCACATCCGGAAACGAATACGGTAAGAGCCAGGTTGGCGGTCAGTCCATCGACCTTAACGTTGGTGGCTTCAGAAACGCAGGCGACCAGGTTGTAGTTACCTACACAGTGAAGAACAATCACGACTTCCCCGTAACGGTTACAGATCCCACCGTTAGCTACACAAACACAGGCGCTAACTACGATGCAAACATCTCCATCAATGCAAGCACTTTTGAAGAGCTTGATTTAAACAGTCAGATCCCCGCTAACGGCGGTACAGCTACGTTCACAGTAACGGTTACTCTTGACAAGACCTTTGCTACCGAGGCTTCCATTACTCAAAACTTCAGAGTTGAGTTCACGGCAGAGGGCGTTCCGGTAACTCCCAACACCTAATTTTAGGCGAATATTAACGAACACAGCATAGCATAGGTTAGAAAGGAGGGCTGCAGATGACAAAGGATAAAAGGGTTCTGTATACCATCTCTTTTATAATATTTGCAGTCCTCCTCGCTCTGCTTTTTATCGACCTGGGGAACAGCAAAATAGTTGCGGCTTGCGCACTGCTTACCTTAACGCTCATAACGGTCTTTCTTATAAAAAAGAGAGGCGCCTTGTCCATCAATAAGAGAAGCGTATTGCTCCTCTCGGCAATCATAGCGGTGCTTTACGCGGTGTTGATGCAGTTTTCGGGCGCGGCATTCGGCTTTTACCAAAATCCCTATTTCGTAAATTCCGTAATCTTGCTCGAGAGAATTCTTCCGCTTGCGGCGATCATCGTTGAGGTCGAGATCATCAGATACGTGCTTTTAGCACAGAAAAACAAAATTGTAAGCGTGGTGGCGTTTATCTCCTGCGTGATCGCAGAGGTTCTTGCTTATTCGAATATTGCCGGGATCACAAGCTTTAACAGCTTTATGGATCTCGTTGCAATGGCTCTGTTCCCGGCAATGTGCGCAAACGTATATTACCATTACGTATCCAAAAGCTGCGGACCTCTGCCGAACATAGTATTCAGAGCTATTACCACACTTTACGGTTACTTCTTTCCCACACAGTCGGGAATACCGAATGCACTGGAGTCGTGCATAAAAATGATTTTGCCGATAGCAATGCTTGCGCTTGTGTCGGCGCTGTTCACAAAGGAAAAGAAAAACGCCGTAAGACGAGGGGAGAAGTTCTCCCGTGTCGGTACGGTGCTCGCCGTGGCGGCTATCGTATCCATAGCGATGCTGATATCCTGCCAGTTCAGATTCGGACTTTTGGTTATAGCAACCGAGAGTATGACAGGCGAGATAAACAAGGGCGACGCGATTATCTACGAAAGATATGAGGGTCAAGCCATAGAAGAGGGACAGGTCATCGTCTTTGAGGACGGTGGCAACAGAATTGTCCACAGAGTAATAAAAATTGAAAACACAGGCGTGGAAACCCGTTATTTTACAAAGGGTGACGCCAACAAGGATCAGGACCCCGGATACAGAGTTGACTCCGACATAGTCGGACTTACCGATGTAAAGATCGTATATATAGGCTATCCAACTCTGTGGCTGCGCGAGTTACTTGATCCTGCATACTAAAATTTGAAGGAAAGGAGGTTTACTGACGTGTCGGAAAAAGAAAAGAAAAAGCGTACGCTTTACCGAAAAAACCGTGAAAAATGGATATTTACGCAAGCGGTGGTGGCTGTCGTGGTTGCGGTGGCAATTCTGATATCCTCTATCGTGGCGTATCAGCTGAACAAGACCTATTACATCGGTTACCGCGAGGGCGGTTCGATCGATTATAACGTCTTTTTGAAGGACAATGAGTTTTTCGAGGAAAATCATCTGGGCAAGGATCAATCCTACGTTGCTTCTCTGATCGATAAGATCATTGCGGACTACAGCTATGAGATCGATATGGATACCGATGACGTAAATTACAAATATTCCTATTCCATTACGTCCCGTTTGGAGATCATAGATGATACGTCCAAGGTTGCGATATTTAATCCGGAACGAGAATTGGTCAGTATTCAGAACAAGTCACAGAGCAGCTCGAACCGACTGCGAATCAATGAGATCGTCGTGATCAACTACGACGAATACAACGATCTTGCCAACAAGTTCCTTGAGACTTACGAGCTGACAAGCACCACGAGTAACATCGTTGTGACGCTTGAGGTTGACGTCCTCAGCGATTGCAACGCGTTTACCGGTAGCAGCGTAGATACTTATACGTCCGAGCTTCGTATTCCTCTGACGACCAAAACGGTCAACATCAAAATGACGGCGGCGGTTCCCGACGAGGAAGCGAAAATGATCGCTTGTCAGAGAGGCGCGGGATTTGAGGCGTTTAAGACCACTGCCATCGTGTTGGGTGTCATTGAGATCTTGTTGATCCTATTGCTGGCAGCATTTATCTTCCTTACCAGAACACCCGATATTACCTATACTGCGCGCGTTAAGAAAATACTGTCGCAGTATAAGTCTTATATCCAGAAGATCAACAATCTTTTTGAAACGCACGGCTACCAGATCCTTATGGTCAATACGTTTGATGAGATGCTGGAGATCCGCGATACGATCCAAGCGCCAATTCTTATGTATGAAAATGAGGATAACACTTGTACGAAGTTCCTCATTCCTACCGATAGTAAGCTTCTTTACGTATATAAGATCGAGGTCGAGGGATATTCCGAGCCCGAGATCGAGAGAAAAGAAGAACCGATTCCCACAACGATCGTCAAGCCCAATATCACGAATGTCGTTCGTCCCGTGGTCAAGGTGGTTGTAAACACACCGCCCGCTCCCGAGAAAGAACCCGAGCCGGAAATCGAAACGGTTTTGGAGGAACCCGAGGTGGAAGCGGACGAGTCGGTAGAGGTAATTGCCACGACCGAGGAGATTGAAGAGATTGAGGAAATTGAGCAGACCGATCCCGAGGTCGAGGAGCTGATCGCGGCAATTCCCGAGGTCGAAGAGGTTGAGGAGATCGGAGTGGACGTGATCGACGTATGCTGGAAGGAACGTCCCGATAAGACCTATCGCTACGATCCGGACGGAAATGAGGTCGAAGCGGGAGACGTGGTTCTCGTTCCTACAAGAGACGTTCACAGCGATAAGGAAATCGTTCGCGAGGCTGAGGTCTCTCGCGGAAACTACAAGGTAGATCCCGAAACGCTTGACCGTCCTCTCAAAAAGATCATCGGAGTTGTCAGACGCAAGGCGGAGCAGATCTTCACCGCTATGATCACTCCAAACGAAGAAAACGAAGAGTAAAAGCCGGATAAGGTTGAAGGGAGAGTGAGATACATGAAGACATGGTCAAAGTGCTTGATATGTATTTCGCTCTCCCTTATGTGTTTGTTTGTCTGTATTGGCTATGCCGCATATACCGAAAACATATCGGTATCGGGCAGCATTGGTGCAGATCCGCCCGAGCCGCAGGGGCTATATATATCCAAGGTAGAGGTTTACCACGCAATTGGACTTACCGAAAACGGTACCGAGATCATTCTGCCCACGAATCTAAGCTCAAGCTTTAACGTAACCACGCAGAATGCAAGGATCACCTACGCGATCACAGTATACAACAAGACCGATATGACCTATTGGTATCTTGGGCAAGAGATCGCGCCCGAGACCGATCCCAACGGATATATCGGCACAAGCAACGGCATTATCATCACAACAACGGACGGCTCGTCCACAAGCAGTACGCCCTTTGACCAGTCGGACTGGGTCCCCCCTCACACCGAGAGAACCTTTTACGCTACATACACTTTTGGCTCGCGCCCGCAGGGAAATGTAACTACGCTGATAAACTTCAGCTTTGGGCTGCATATGGCGTCCTTCTCGGATGCGTTCCTTAAGGTGCTCAACGATCGGGTGTCCGAATACGGATATGACTATCTGACGGACGCCTTTGAGGACAATTATAAGGAAAACGAAAGCAGGGTAATTGCCAACATGGGAGACGATGAGGAGATATTCAATAACCTCTTTGGCGCATCGCTTACCGTAAATATGAACGGCGAGGAGCTTCCCGTTAAGATCATTGTTGAAAGACGCAACGTAGACGGCAATGAGAGCAAGGGCGATACCTACGAGGCTGACAGCAGTCTCAAGGGCTGTGAATATACTGTTTATATTACGGTTGACGATCTTGAAAACGCCAATCATGCAACGGTATATACAGTGTCTTATACGCGCGGAGCGGACGGAATATGGTATATGATCGGTGAGCTTTACGAGGGAAAATGCAACGTGGAGCAATATGAAAATTCAACAAATCCCAATGATATTGCTTTCGACATATCAAGCTGGAGAGCGGTTGCCAAGGAGTACACCGTTATAGGCAATCTCAAATACAAGGTTGGATATTCCAACGGAGAGACCGACGAGATGGTTACCGAGATCGACGACGTTATGTCGATCTTCCACCAGACCTTCTACAATAACATCAACAACCACGCAAACGGCCTGTTGACAACGGTCTGCCAGACGATTTACAGCTTTACAAACAATAACGGTCAACAGGTAGAGCACGCAAACGCGACAAATCTTGCAAATCCCGGATATATCGAGCTTAAGAGAGCCTTTGACAATCTGAAGCCCTACGCCATTCTTGATAACGGCGCGACAAACGTGCGACTTTCGGACAAGGCAAGAGAGCTCAGCCGCGCTGAGATAATACGAATGCTTGAGGATATAAATTCTGCGTACGAATATTATCTTGCGGTAAATTCATAATTCAACCGAAACAGAAAGGAGAGTGGTGATAATGAAGCTATGGTTAAAAAGCCTGTTTTTTATCACGCTCTCCTTGATGTGTGTATTCACTTGCGTGGGATATGCGGCGTTGACGGGTAACCTGCGCATTGGCGGCAGTGCCAATATATCTCCCTTCTTGCCTGATATCTATATTACAAGCGTAACACCGTCACAGAGCGCGGGCGTCGGGATTGAGCTTATCAACGAGACTTATATAAGACTTTCAAGCTACTATACCGTGGACGAGAACGGAAATCATATTATGAACTCCGGACTGACCGTCGCGCAACTTTCCTCCAAGATGACGGAGCTTTACAAGGTCGTCAATGACGCTTTGATCAGAATAGATGCGCTTACTCAGCAACAGTGACTATGATTGAAATTTAATTAAAATAAATCAACAAGAGGGGTAAAAACACCCCTCAGGCTACTGACAAAGCTTATTTTAGAAAACCAAAGTATCAAATTGCACAAATAAAGGCTCCCTTGTGTAAAGGGAGCTGTCGAGCGAATGCGAGACTGAGGGATTGGAACTTAAAAAAATATACTGTTTCACCAATC
>JAZSIP010000097.1:0-20730 GCA_045533915.1 Eubacteriales bacterium | reverse complement strand
AGGGATTCGAACCCTCGTGCGCGTGAGCGCAAACTGATTTCGAGTCAGCCCCGTTATGACCACTTCGATATCTCTCCATAATTATGATGCAACAGCGTGCATCATAATTATGGAGCTTGATGAGACGAGGCTCAATGAGCTTGCTCATTGAATCCACTTCGCATTCGCAACTCGGAGGTCGGGGAGCTTGCTCACCAGACGAAGAGTTAGCGAATCATCGCCGTAGGCGATATATCTCTCTTTGATGCATACTGTACATATTTGATTGTTGGAATTTTGATAGAAAACTGTCGACCAACCTCTGAAAAATCTGCACTTAAAATCCCGAAAAAGTGAAGTGTTTCAAGGGTTTGCGGATAGATAAAAGTGACGATTGTGAGCCGCTTTCGAGTCAGCCCCGTTATGAGCACCTCAATATCTCTCCGTATCGATTTTTTGATAAATTCGCTCAACGCATAATATTATAACACATAAGGAAAAAATATTCAAGAGCTTTTTTGATATTTTTTTGTAAAATTATTTTTTATTTAACATATAACTATTTCTCTTATGAAAGTTTAGCATAAAATTCACAAAACACTTGAAAAATATAAAAATTAGGTGTATAATATTAAAAGTATTAAATTATCGAAAGGAAACAAAAAATGTCTGAATGTACTCACAATTGTTCAACTTGCTCAAGCAATTGTTCATCTAAAGAAAAAAACACGCTCAAGGAGCAGCCTCACGAGCTCAGCAGTGTAAAGCATATAATCGCAGTTATGAGCGGAAAGGGAGGAGTAGGTAAATCTCTCGTTACCTCTATGCTTGCTGTAAATATGCAGCGTCTCGGATACAAGACCGCTATTCTCGATGCCGATATTACAGGTCCTTCTATTCCTAAAGCATTTGGTCTAAAAGGCGGTGTCGACGGTGACGATCACGGTATGATCCCTCCCACTACTACCTCGGGTATTGATATAATGTCCGTAAACCTTATGCTTGAGGACGAGACCAAGCCTGTCGTATGGAGAGGTCCTGTTATAGCAGGAGCTGTAAAGCAGTTTTGGACTGATACTATTTGGCACGATATCGATTATATGTTTATCGACTGTCCTCCAGGAACGGGCGACGTTCCGCTCACTGTATTTCAGTCTATTCCGATAGACGGAGCTATTATTGTAAGCAGTCCTCAGGATCTCGTATCTATGATAGTTTCAAAGGCAGCTAATATGGCACAGCTTATGGAAATACCCGTTTACGGTCTCGTTGAGAATATGAGCTATGTAAAATGCCCCGATTGCGGTAAGGAGATCAAGGTGTTTGGTGATAGCCATATCGAAGAGATAGCAGAGAAGTTCGGCTACGATCTTCTTGCTCGAATTCCTATGGATCCCAAGCTTTCCGCTCTGGTTGACAAGGGTTGGATAGAAATGATGAATAACGACTACATGGATACTGCTGCGGAGATAATTGTAAATCGTACCCAAAAGAGCGTAAAATAATGGGCTTGAAAAAGCTTAAGATTGTAATTGCTGTAATACTGTCTTTGATGGTACTTGCGTTCTTGTTTGTCTTAATTGTAAACTTGATCGTTGTAAAGAGTGCATCTGATAATATTGTTACAGATGAAAAAATGCCATCTTACGTAGATGCTATCGTGGTATTGGGCGCGGGACTTCGTGCGGACGGCACACCGTCGGATATGCTTGCGGATAGATTAAGCGTTGCAATAGATCTTTACAAAAAGAACATTTCAGAATATATAGTTTTATCGGGAGATTGCTCGGGAGATGATTATGACGAAGTGAGCGCAATGTTTGATTATTGCATCGAACACGGAATTCCCGAAAGCTCGATTGTGCGTGATAATATCGGTTATTCGACTTACGAAAGTATTTACAACGTTATATCCTGTTTGGGATACAAAAGCTTTGTCGTGGTTACGCAGAAATATCATTTGTATCGTGCCGTATATATTTCAGAGAAAATGGGAGCAGATGTTATCGGCGTTGCCTCTGATCCAAGAGTTTACAGCGGTCAAGCTTTTCGTTCAATACGGGAATATATGGCAAGAATTAAGGATTTTATCAAGGTAGAAATATCACAATAAAAATCAACGGTGCTGTTGCCAAAATAAACGGCAACGGCACCGAATTTATTTCCAAGGAAATAGTTATGGGTATAAAAATAGGAGAAACTGTTTTAGAACACGGTCTTGTTCTTGCACCGATGGCGGGGGTTACGGACAGAACTTTCCGACTATTATGCAAACGTTTTGGAGCGGAATATACCGTCAGTGAAATGGTCTCAGCGAAAGCACTTTGCTATGAACAACGTTCACATAGAAAAGAATCAGCTACATTAACGGGAACAGCACCTCTTGCCGCCGTTTTGAAAAGCGAAAGTCCTATGGCAGTTCAGATTTTTGGCTCTGAGCCTGAATTTATGGCAGAAGCTGCTCGAATGATCGAAGCTTGCTCGTATAGAGGTTGTCTTTCGGAGATTCCGCCCGCCGCGATAGATATCAATATGGGGTGTCCTGTTCGCAAAATCACAGGTAACGGCGAGGGAAGCGCGTTGATGAAAGATCCAGAACTTGCGGGAAAGATAGTATATGCCGTCAGCCGAGCTGTAAAGATTCCCGTAACGGTGAAAATAAGGGCTGGTTGGGACGCTTCATCTGTGAACGCTCCCGAGGTTGCCAAAATACTTGAGGCTAACGGAGCTTCTCTTATTTGTGTTCACGCAAGAACCAGAGAGCAGCTTTACTCACCAGGAATAGATCTTTCGGTAATAGAGCGCGTAAAAAAAGCCGTTTCTGTTTCGGTTATCGGAAACGGTGACATATATTGTGCGGAAGATGCGATTCAAATGATGAACAAAACAGGCTGCGACGGCGTAATGGTAGGACGCGGAGCAATGGGAAATCCATGGATATTTGAAGAGATATCCGCAAATCTTGACGGTAAGGTTTACACCTACCCTACACTTAGGGAGCGCTTGAATATAGCATCAGAACAGCTTACGGAAATGATAGCGCACAAGGGAGACCGAGTCGGTCTTTCGGAAGCAAAAAAGCATATGGCTTGGTATATAAACGGAATAAACGGTGCGGCACTTGCGAGAGATAAGATAATGAGAGCGACTGATGCGCAAGAGATACTTCAGGTCTTTGATGAGCTTTGTTCTTACGAAAACAAATATGGAGCAACAAAATGGAAAAGATAGCTATTGTAACAACAGATAAAAAGCTTGCGGAGCTTTGTGAGGCAGAATGTATGCTTTGTGGATATAGCGTAGAAGTATTTATGTCAGCACAGGCTTTGCATAGTAGCTTTACAAGATATTTGTGGGACATAGACACTGTTCCTGATATGGCAAAAATGTCAGAAAAGAATACTATACGTATGTCAAGAAAGGCAGATGTATTTGAAGATGAAAAAAATATTCGTATTCCGCCGTCTCTCAAAAAACTTCGCCAATCGATAAATAGTTTTTCCAAAGCAGAGCCTACGTATGAGTATGATGTGCATAAAGCTCTTGTTTTAAAAAATAGGAAAACACGGACCATTTCATTTGGAGACAGATTTGCGGATCTGTCTGAATATGAGTTAAAAGTTCTCGAATATTTGTGCAAAAATCGTTCCAAGCCTGTAAAAAGAGAAGAGATAAACTCAATTTTGGGTGCGGAAAAAGGAAATATATCTGACGTGTATGTTTGCCATTTGAGAAAAAAACTCGAAGATCTGTGCGGTAACAGAATGATATCAACCGTCAGATCTAAGGGATATATGATAACCATTGATCTTGTTGAAATGTAATTTCGCAAATAAAAAACGCCCCACAATATGTGGGGCAAATTTTATCTAAAAAATTACTTATCAAGATTTTCAAGATAGTTTACAACGTCACCTACAGTAGTAAACTTACGAATATCGTCGTCTGTTATTTCTATGCCGAATTTGTCCTCGCAAAGCATAACAAGGTCTGCAAGTTCGATAGAATTAATGCCAAGGTCATTTGAAAGTTCGGCATCCATAGTAATGTCTTTTTTGTCTATCTGTAATTCTTCAACAAGCAAATTCGCAAACTTTTCGTACATATTAAAGCGCTCCTCCTTATAATTTTTGTTTTAACGCCTTTTATTATATAATATATCTTAAAAAAAGTCAAGTATAATCTTGCAAAACAAAAAAAAAATAGTTAAAATTATATCAGCAATTGACAAAATTTAAACTTTATGATACCATAAAATTATATCAAAGAAAGGAGAAGATGTATGCAACTATTCAAAGGACGTTACGTAGCCCTTATGTGCTTGTGTTTTATTCTGTCTTTTTTTATACCTTCTCCATGTAAATTTCTTTCAATAATCATTTTAGGAGCAGTTGCGTTTTTAACTTTGATTTCTTGGATCATACTAAAAAAGAAAAGAGAAGTCGTATTTATATTGATTCTCTTATGTTGTACGTCATGTCTTATAGGACTCGTGCGTTCGTATAGCGCAATTGACCTGTCTCGCAAAAAGGCGCTTGAATATGAAGGAAATCGAACTGTAGAAATGACCATTATTGGAGAAGGTAAGCGCACAGAAAATCTCTCGGAATATACGGTAAAGATAACAAAAATAGGAGAAGATAAGACAAATATTCGTGCGGTTGCGGTAATGCCTTTTCAAATCGATCTTCATTTGGGCGATATCGTACTTTCAAGAACAGAACTTCTTTCATCAACTGAAGAAATATGGGGATATTCAGCTTACGAAAGAACAAACGATGAAAAGGTATTGCTGACTGCGGTGATTTACGATACCCAAAAGCTTTCTGTACTAAATTGCGGAAATGAGCTCTCATTGTGGGATACGATCACTCAAAAAGGTGGATTTGAAATAGTTTTTGACAAAGTACGCCTTTATATCGGAGATTCATTTGACGAAACCTTTGGATCAAAAATAAGTCCTTTGGCTAAAGGCTTTTTTATGAGCGATACGTCCGATATATCAACCGAGATATCACGTGACTTCAGACGTTGCGGTGTCTCTCATTTAATGGCTGTAAGCGGAATGCATATCACGATCCTGCTTGGCGCAATAGATCGGTTGCTCGTTAACTTCTTAGTAGACAAAAAGATACGTTGTATAATAATATCTATATTGTCCGTAGGACTTTTGATAATAACGGGATTTTCTTCTTCGGCAAGCAGAGCGGTAATAATGCTGTGGATAACTTATTTGCATTTTATTCTGGCTGACGATGAAGATTCGCTTACATCGTTGTTTTTTGCGATTTTTGTAATACTTATGCTTTCTCCGTATTCTTATTTGGATCTTGGCTTGTGGATGTCGTTCCTTGCTACATTAGGTATTGTAACGATATATTCTTATATCGATGAAAATATATCAAAAAAGCGTCCGAAAAAATGGTATTTGCGGATATTGAAAAAGATAGGTCTTGGAATAAGTGGGATAATATTAATGACGATCGTCGCAAATCTATTTGTATTGCCTATTTCTTGGAGCATATTCGGAGAGGTATCGCTTGTTTCTGTGTTTGCAAACATTATTCTTTCTCCTATATCCACGTTGTTTTTATGCGAGATACCGATCGTTTTTTTACTGTGTAAGATACCTGCTTTGAACGTTCCTTTGCTTAAGGTTATGGAATTTACAATAGACATAATGGTAAACATTATGCGATATTTTTCAAAATGGGATCATGCAGTTCAATCACTTAATTATATTTTTGCTGATATAATTATTCCTGTATTGATCGTCATTTTAATTATATGTCTGATAATTCGCCTAAAATATAAATGGCTAATGATCATTCCACCCACCGTTGCGGTAGTGGCGTTTGGAGTTTGCCTTGCCGTTACCTACGTTCGACAGCCTCCAAAGGCTATATACGTTGCGGACGGAAAAGAAGAAATGGCAGTGATTTCCGAAAACGGCAGATCTGTTTTGTGCGATATTTCATGTCAGTCTGCGGATATATACTACGAAAGCTATTATCTTGCGAAGGACTGCGGAGCAAATAAAATAGACACGCTTATATTGGGGCATCTATCTCCAAATCAATCATTTATAATTGATCGTATAGGAAGATTTACCGTAATAGATGATATATTGTTGCCACACCCTGTAAATCAAACAGAACTTGAAATGGTGAAAGACATAGTTGAATCCGCAGAGTCGATAGGCGCAACAGTCTATACTTATAAAGATAAAGAAATATTTGAGACAGAGCAGAATATAACCTTTTATATCGATCGCGAAAAAGAGGGAATACCTGCATTGATCTCGGTATTTAATGGCTCTACTGCTTTGAATTTTGCAGATCCGAGTGCGATTGATAATGATATATTGCTTCAAAACACCTTGAATCTTGGCAGATTTGCAGTTATCTTGGCATCATCGAACGAGTATGAAAATGACAGTATTATTTTGAACGGAAAAAGCATTGAGTTTTTAGTGTTCTCGTCCGAAGATACTTATAACGCAAGGATCATTGAGCATAAAGATATTCCGACTTACGTAAATCGAGAAAAAAACAAGATATGGAACATAGCATTTCCTTTGGAATGATTCTGTGAGCCAATGTCAAAGCTATATCCTTTTTCATATTATGATAACATAGCAGGAATACATTTATTTGACTGCACGAAAGGATATGTGCTATGAAAAGTGATTTTAAAATAGCGGTGCTTGGAGGCGATTTGAGACAATATGCTGCGGCATCAACTTTATGTGAGCACGGTTGGAGGATCGCTTTGTGGGGATTGGAAAAATCAGGAGAACGCGATGAGCGTATAGAACATTCCAATTCATTTGAAGAAGCTGTAATTTCAGCAGACGTGTGGCTTTTACCTTTGCCTTCGTCAGTAGCCGAAAATATGTTAAATTGTCCTATGTATTCTCAGGCCAAAAGATTGAAGCTGAAGGATATGCTTTCAGATATAAATGAAAAAACGATAGTTATCGGCGGACGTATTCCCTTGGAAATTGTCGAAGATCTGAAAAACAGAAATATACGTGTTTTTGATTATTTTGAGTGGGAAGATTTTCAAATACGCAACGCATATACCACCGCAGAAGCTGCGTTAAGTATTGCGATGAATAGTCTTAACAGAGAGGTAAAAGGATCGAAAATAGCAATTACGGGTTATGGCAGAATAGCAAAGCATCTTTGCTCGCTTTTAAAAGCGCTTGGCGCAAATATTACTGTATTGGCTCGAAAGGAATCGGATCTCGCATTTGCGGAATGTATGGGAGCAAAAACGCTCTCTATTGCAAACGAGGCGGATAAAAAAAGTTCGCTTAGCGTACTTGAAAACGGATACGATATAATTTACAATACAGTTCCGTCGTGGCTTTTTGATCGTTCTTTTTTAGCGCGAGTAGACCGAAAAACATTCATTATAGAGTTGGCATCTGCTCCCGGAGGCATAGACGTATGCGCAGCAAAGGAGCTTGGATCAAACGTTTTGTGGGCTGCATCTTTACCGGGGAAATATGCTCCCGAAAGCGCAGGCAGACTTATCGGAGATTGTGTAGACCGAATTCTTGAAAAGGAGGTATACGCATGATAGGTTTTGCTATGTGCGGTTCATTTTGTACCCATAGAATAGCGGTAGAGCAATTGAAGTCTTTGCTTTCATGCGGGTATAAAGTACAACCTATAATGAGCGAAAATGTATATTTTACAGATACCCATTTTGGAAAAAGTGAGGATCTGAAAAGAGAAGTGAGCGAGCTTTGCGGTCAGAAGATAATTCATACGATAGTAGAAGCTGAGCCGTTAGGACCTAAAACGCCGCTTGATGCTATGGTTATATGTCCGTGCACGGGAAATACACTCGCAAAGCTTGCAAACGGAATTACTGACACAGCAGTAACAATGGCGGCAAAGGCTCATCTGAGAAGCGACAGACCTCTTGTTATAACACTTGCGTCGAACGATGCTCTTTCGGCAAATTTGGGAAATATAGGAACGCTTTTAAACAGAAAAAGCGTTTATTTCGTTCCGCTATCTCAAGATGATCCAAATAAAAAGCCTCATTCCTTGGTGGCGGATTTTTCTTTGCTTTTGCCAACACTTGAGCTTGCATTAAAAGGGAAGCAATTCGGCAAAATATTTTTCTGATAAAAAAGCGTTGTCACCAATTCATTTACGTGACAACGCTTTTTTTATATTTGTTTTCTCATTCGTTCAAGTGCGCCTTTTTCAAGTCTTGATACTTGTGCCTGAGAAATACCTATCTCATCGGCTATTTCCATTTGTGTTTTGTTTTTATAATACCGAAGATTTATTATTTTTCTCTCACGCTCGTTCAATGCTTTCATAGCTTCGCGTAGAGCGATGTTTTCAAGCCAAGCTTCGTCTGCTCCTGAATTATCGCTTAATTGATCTATTACATATATAGAATCTCCGCCCTCATTGTATACAGGTTCATACAAGGAGATAGGTTCTACGATAGCCTCGAGCGCATGCGCAACGGACTCTTTGGTTTCTCCGACGCGTTTAGCTATCTCGTCTATAGTAGGATCACATTCCTTTTCTTTTATCAGCTCTTCACGTGCTTGAAGTGCCCTATACGCAAGATCTCGAACGGAGCGGCTTATTCGTATTGCGTTATTATCTCTCAGATACCGCCTTATCTCTCCTATTATCATTGGAACAGCATACGTTGAAAATTTAACGTCAAGCTCAATATTAAAGTTATCGACCGCTTTTACAAGACCTATACAGCCGACTTGAAAAAGATCATCAAGATTTTCCTTTCGATTGTTAAATCTTTGGATTATGCTTAAAACAAGTCTTAAATTTCCGTTGATAAGCTCTTGCCGTGCTTCCATATCCCCCTTCTTTGTTTTTTTGAGTAGCTCTTTCTTTTCTTCATCACTCAAAACCTTTAATTTTGAGGTGTTTACTCCGCAGAGTTCAACTTTGTTGTAGTGCATAAAAATACTCCCGACATATATTGCTTATGTCAGGAGTATTGACAGAAAAACCAATACGTTATTCAATTTAACGGTTGCTACTTTTTACCAACTCAAACTCGGAAATAGGAGTTTTTGATATGCGTAAGTGTTCTTGACAATATACAAGATCATCTTCGTCGTGAGTTATCAGTATACAGGTTTTACCTTTTGTCGCTTCAAATACTATATTTGCAACAAGAGTTTTTGTTTCCTTATCCAATCCTTTAAAAGGTTCGTCAAGAAGCAATAGATCGGGTTCATAGGCTAACGCTCTGGCGATAGCGATTCTTTGCTTCATACCGCCAGAAAGCTCGTCGGGATATTTGTCGTCTACCGTTTCATTAGGGAAAAGAAACTTAAGCAGTTCCTTGGCGCGACAGACATCAGCGCCTGTTATCGTGATGTTGTCAATAGCAGACAACCACGGAAATAATCTATGCTCTTGAAAAACAGCCGCAATTTTTTGATGATCGTTGTAAACAGTTCCTTTTTGTGCTTTATTTAATCCGCTAAGTAAATAAAGTAGGGTAGTCTTACCACTTCCTGAAGCACCTGTTATTGCGGTTACCGTTCCATCGGTAAACTTATATGACAGACCGTCAATGACCGTTTTGTCTTCATATTTTAAAGTGATATTTTCAATTTTCAACATAGCGGTCACCTTTATGAATAATGTGTAATTTCTTAGCGATCATACTTATTGCCAATATCAAAAGCTTTTCTATAACATAACTTAAAATTATTATTACTATTGTCCACGCAAACAAGGTAGGGGTTTCAAACCAAAGCTTTGAGAAGTATATTTCTGTTCCAATAGCTTGTTTTGGAGCGGTTAAGACCTCTGCCGCGATTCCCGCTTTCCAAGCCATACCGAATGCAGATCTGCACGCCGCTATAAAAAATGGCATTATGGATGGAATGTATATTTTAAAAAGCTTTTTTGCCGATGAAAATTTAAAGATATCAGCGACCTCGAGTAGCTTTTTATCCGTAGAAGCTATACCTTGCGAAACGTTTGACCAAACTATAGGTATAACGATAAGCGCCGTTATAAATATCGGTAATACGTTTGTGTCAAGCCAAAGCCAAGCAAGTATTATAAAGCAAGCAACGGGAACAGATTTTGCGGCATTCATAACAGGGGCAAGCAATGCTCTTAAAAGTGATGATATAGATGTAATAACAGCAAGTCCGCAGCCTATTATCAAGGATACGATAATCCCGTAAAGGATCCTGCAAAGAGTAATAAGCGTAGCTCCCCAAAACTCCGACGTAACAACAAGCGATTTGAGAGCTTGAAGCGTATCCGTTGGTGTGGGGAAGAGAAAATCATTGTTGATCCTCTTTGAAACTAAAAACCAAACAAATACCCAAAACAGAAGAACAGAAATAGCCTTAAGAATGGAAATAAGAACTTTTTTCATAGTTGCTTATTTATTATTTTACGGGAGAAATATAGTAGAAGTCATCAGTAGGCATTTTTGCGATAGAAGCATTGTCATATGCATAAACAGCTGAGCAGAAGGCATTCATTATTGACTTCATATCCTCTCCCGCAAAGTAGCAGAGATTGCAGTTGGGAAGTGCTTTTTTAGCTATAGCGGCTTTTGGAAGTATGCCAGCATCAACGATCATATTTATAGCGTTCTCAGAGCCTTCTTTTATATAATTTACAGAAGCCTCGTAGTCAGCAAGAAATTGTTCGATTTCTTTTGGGTGCGCTTCTGCAAACGCAGTATTAACAACAAGGCAACCTTGAACAAGCGTGTTTTCACCGTACTGCTTTTCCCATTCTTTAGTCAGATCGAGTGCAATTGTAATAGATGCATTTTGTGCGGTGGTAGCACTAACTTTAGGCTCAGGAAGTACTGCAAACTTTGCATTGCCGTTAGCTACAGCCGCTACAAGAGCATCGGGGTTTGGATAAGTTGTTGAATCAACAGTTACGTCCTCACCGAGCTTTAAACCTGCCTTTGAAAGCAGAGCTGCTGTAATATATTCTGGGTTTGCGCCAGCTCCGGGAACGTAAACCGTCTTACCTTCAAGCTGATTGAGAGATGTTACATTTTCGCCTTCACCCTGTACGAGATAAAGTACACCAAGAGTATTAAGTGCGAGAAGCTTTATTTTTCCCTCAGATTTGTGGAAAAGTCTTACCGCAACGTTAGTGGGAAGAGCCGCTATTGCACATTCTCCGGACATTATTGGACCTGTTACAGCATCAGCGCCGGCGTGAAGAGCAATGTTATAATTCATTTTATCGGTGTTTGCTTTGGCGTCACTGATCATCTTTGCCATACCGAGAGCTGTTGTTCCGTTAAGTGCGTATACCTTAATCTCAAGCTCTTCATCAGGCTTTTTTGCGCATGATGCAAGCGGTATGATCATAGCGAGAGCAAGAACAAAAATAAGAAGTTTTGTAAAAATGTGTTTCATAATTTTTCCTTTCCTTTATGAAAATAAATTTAAAACTGTATTATATCATTTGACGCAATTGCCAAAAGATCTTCACGGTTAAGTATTCGGATATCCGATCCGTTTCGTTCGATAAGAGCTGAATCTACCAGCTTGTCTAAAGCGCGATACAATGAAGCTCTGCCGAGGCCAAGCGTTTTGGCAAACTCTGACATGGATGAAGATAGCGAAAATGTGTTTTCGGAACTGTATTCGGTTAAATAAAGCGCGAGCTTACTCTCGGCACTCGAGGCTGCAAACGTTGCTATTTTTTTGTTTAGATATACTATTTTTTGACTCAAAAAGCGAAGATAGTATTTCAGGGCAGAAGGGTCATTTTCAATAAAGCGTTTAAAGGCCTCACCGTCAATAAACATAACAGTTGCTTTTTTTTCGGCAATAATGATACTGGGAAAACGCGTATCTTCAGCATAAAGATTAGCGATTCCGAATATTTCTCCCTTGCTAAGGGTTTTTAATAGAGTCCTTTCGTCGCCGTTGGGTCTTACTTTTGCTATGCCGTCTATAAGAATGCCTACCGACAGCTCTTTTGATACAGGAGAATAAATGACGTCTCCGTGCGAAAATGAAATTATTTTTATTGTGTTTTCTGTTAAATATTTGTTTACGGTGTCCTTTAAAGCATATTTGAAAAAGGGCAGTTTTTCAATATCGGGGAAATTTTCATAAACCGTCATAAATACCCCTCTAGCATTATATTTGTCTCATATGAGACATATGTATTATAAACCAAGTTTATCGCTTTGTCAATATAATTTGAAGAAAACACTTGTAAATAAACTGTAAAATAATTAAGAAATATATTTCATTTGTATAAAAAAAGGAGTATAATTAAACAAATAAAGGTTATTTTCAAATTTATAATATGTAATTAAATCTTTATGAGAAAGGAATTTTTGATTATGACATTAGTTATTCTTGCGGCTGGTATGGGATCTCGTTACGGAGGTTTAAAGCAGATAGACCCTATAGGAGATAACGGAGAATTCATTATAGATTTTTCTATATATGATGCGATCGTTAGTGGATTTGATAAAGTTGTTTTTGTTATCAAGGAAGAAAAGCTTGATGAATTCAGAAATACTATCGGAAAGCGTTTTGAAAATAAAATAAAGGTTGAATATGTATTTCAGCGTTTGGACGATATTCCGAGCGGTCATACTGTTCCCGCGGGACGAGAAAAGCCTTGGGGAACGGCACACGCACTTCTTGCGGCGAGAAATGTAGTAAACGAGCCTTTTGCGGTTATCAATGCAGATGATTTTTACGGAAGAAGCGCTTATCGTTTGTTGAGTGAGCATCTTTCGAAATGTAACGTTGAGCACGGAAAATACTGTATGATAGGATATGTTCTGAAAAATACGCTTACCGAAAACGGTACGGTTTCAAGAGGCATATGTTCTACTGACTGTAAAGGCATGCTTTGTGAGGTCAAAGAGAGAACAGCGATCCGTCCTGACGGAGATCATGCTGTATACACGGAGAACGGCGTAGATTATAAATTGTCGTTGGATTCTATAGCATCAATGAACTGTTGGGGATTTGATGCGGACGTTTTTAAATACATTTGGGATGGCTTTGATAAATTCCTTTCTTCATCGGAAGGAGATCCGTTAAAGCGCGAATATTATCTTCCTTTTGCGGTAACTGAGTTGATGCAAAAGGGTATTTGCACGGTAAAAGTATATTCTTCCGAGGATTCTTGGTACGGTGTTACGTATCAACAGGATCGCGATTCTGTGAAAAAAGGGATAAAATCGTTAGTAGCAGAAGGGGTATATCCTGAAAAACTTAATAAAAAAAATAAGGAGATCTAAAATGGCAATTTTAATAACAGGCGGAGCAGGATATATCGGCTCTCATACAATGGTAGAGCTTCTTGAAGCAGGCAGAGAATTAGTTGTTGTTGATAATTTTTTAAACAGTAAGCCTTGTGCGCTTGAGCGAGTAAAGCAGATCACAGGAAAAGATTTCAAATTTTATGAAGCCGATCTTTTGGATTACGAGGCTATCGAAAAAATATTTAAAGAAAACGATATAGATAGCTGTATTCATTTTGCTGGACTTAAAGCAGTCGGTGAGTCTTGTGAAAAGCCTTTGATGTATTATCACAATAATATAACGGGAACGTTGAATCTTTGCGATATTATGCAAAAATACGGAGCTAAGCGAATAGTATTCAGCTCTTCGGCTACCGTTTACGGAAAGCCTGCAAGTGTTCCGATTACCGAGGATTTCCCGCTTTCAACTACGAATCCGTATGGTGAGACAAAGCTTATGATCGAACGTATCCTTAAGGATGTTCACGCCGCGGATAACGAATG
Organism: Eubacteriales bacterium; assembly: GCA_045533915.1. GTDB lineage: Bacteria > Bacillota > Clostridia > Oscillospirales > CAG-272 > HGM12713. The sequence goes on along the minus strand of JAZSIP010000097.1, from coordinate 6,969 downwards.
GAGCGTATCTATTCTCAGATATTTCAATCCAATAGGAGCTCATAAGAGCGGACTTATCGGAGAAGACCCTCAAGGTATACCCAACAACCTTTTGCCCTATATTACGCAGGTCGCATCGGGCAGAAGAGAATGCTTATCCGTATATGGAAACGATTACAATACTCATGATGGTACGGGAGTTCGTGATTATATCCACGTTGTAGATCTCGCAAAAGCGCATCTTAAGGCAATTGAGCGCGCGGAGACTGTTACGGGAGTTGAGCATTTTAACGTAGGAACGGGAGTTGGATATTCGGTTCTCGATATTGTAAAAGCGTATGAAAAATCAACGGGAGTAAAGATAAACTATAAAATAGTTGACAGACGCCCTGGAGATATTGACGAGTGTTACGCAAATCCCCAAAAAGCTGCAGATCTTCTGGGTTGGGCTGCGCAATACAATATAGAGGATATGTGCCGCGATTCATATAATTGGCAAGTGAAAAATCCTAACGGATATGATTCATAAAAAGGTATAGGATAATGAGCATAAAAAAAGAATTTTTCGGACACATTGATACCCAAAACGAAAAAACAGACGTATACTCCTATACAATGAAAAATAATAACGGTATGCAGGTGAAAATATTAAGTTACGGCGGCATTATTGCGGAGCTTAAGGTAGCAGACCGTAATGGTTGTTTTACTGATATCGTGGGCGGATACGATTGTATTGATTCTTATGTGCGCGCAGATGGGTATCAAGGCGCACTTATTGGAAGATTCGGAAACCGTATCAACAAGGGAAAATTTGCTCTTGACGGTAAGGAATATTCATTGTTTACAAATGATAAGTCAAATCATCTTCACGGTGGGAAATACGGATTCAATACAAAAATTTGGGAAGTCGCTGAAAAAGACGGAGACGAGCCCGAATTGATACTTCATATCCTTTCTCCCGATGGAGATGAGGGATATTCAGGAAATCTTGATGTTACCGTTACTTATAAGCTCACAAGCCAAAACGGACTTGTGATACATTATTTGGCTAAAACCGATAAAAAGACTATTATTAATCTGACTAATCACGCGTATTTTAATCTTCGCGGATATGCATCGGGAAGCATACATTCGTTAGAGCTTATGATAGATGCGGACAGTTATCTTCCTACCGATGATACTCTGATTCCGACAGGAGAGATAAAAAGCGTAGAGGGAACACCGTTTGATTTCAGAAGTTCAAAGAAGATCGGTCAGGATATAGGCGCTGATTATAAGGATCTGATCATTGCGGGCGGATACGATCATTGCTTTAATTTTGTAGGAGGGAAGACCGATAAGCCTGTAAAGCGAGCAAAACTTTACGATTCTGTAAGCGGACGTGTAATGGAGGTCATAACAGATCAACCTTGCGTTCAGTTTTATAGCGGAAACTTTCTTAATGATCCCGAATTTCCTTTCAAGGGCGGATATAATCAGACTCCTCAGACCTTGCTTTGCCTTGAAACACAACATATGCCCGACAGTATAAATCATGCGAATTTTACGGATTGTACGCTTTCTCCCGACGAAGTATACGACTTTACGACGGAATATCGTTTTTCAGTAAAATAATTTAATTTGCAGACGGACTTTTTTGCAGTTCGTCTGCGTTTTTTTATAAAAAGCAATTGACAATGTAAAATACATATGTTATAATATTTATATATGAAAAAGGGTATTTTTGATACTATTTTACTATAATCGGACTTTGAGGTGTTAAAATGAATAAGAATCGTTTAAAATTGTTTTTGGGAATTACTGCGGGAGTCCTTTTACTTGCGGCTATTGCACTTTTGGTAGTTTCTTTGGTCGTTGTACAATCGGTTGCAACGCGTATCGTTATGATCATTGCCGCGGTTCTTTCTTTCGTAATGGCGGCTTTGCTTGGATATCTTATTCTTCTTGCCAACGATACAGAACCCAATTATTTCTTGTATAACAGTCAGCAAAAACGCAACATTCCCGTTCAGAAGCTTACTTTTGAAACCGTAAACGTAAGAATGAACCGTTGCTTGTCTGGTTATGCAAAATCTGAGGGCAAGCTTTGGACAGATCGTATACTTGAAAACCCTTCGCTTGATATGGACGAATCCTTTAAGCCTCTTGTTGCGTACAAGCTTTTGTATGATCTTGCGGCTCATGATGCGGAAAACGGTTGGAAGTGCTTTGAATATGCTTCATATGAAACAGTTGATTTTATATGCTCCGCACTTGAAACAAACAATGATATTGAAATGGCGGATGCGCTTCGCCAGATGAAGTCGGGCTTGAACGTTAAGTGCGATATTAAGTATGTTAGAGATTATCTCGTAAGCAATCGCGCATATCTTAAGGACCGTATGTTCCGCTACGTTCGTGATAATATACAGTTGTTCTGACTTTTTGTCGATACTATACAAAGATCCCATGTCATATTTTGGCATGGGATTTGCTTTAGGTATTGCAATTCTCGCTTTTTTGTGATAAAATATATTCGTAAATTATATGAGGTGGATTTATGTTTACAATAAAAATTGCCGATATAACCGTTTGTATAGATAATAAATACGATTATGTAAAAAAACTTTGCGAGGATTATATTCTTGAAAACTGCAATGCTCCCGAAATGACGGTATCGGTTACCGAAGAGGAGATAGAAAACGAAGTAAAGATTGCAGAATTTGATGCTCCTAAAGGTTATACTGAGGGGGTATGCGTTTACCGCAAAATATGTAAGCAACTTCCAACTCGGTTTAATGCTTATCTGTTTCATAGCGCAGTGATCGAATATGAAGGAAAAGGATATGCGTTTTCCGCCAAAAGCGGTACGGGAAAATCTACGCATATCAGACTTTGGAGAAAACGTTTTGGTGAAAATGTCCACGTTGTAAACGGAGACAAGCCTATAATGAGATTTGTAAATGATGAGCTCATAGCTTACGGAACGCCGTGGTGTGGAAAAGAAGGATATCAAAATAATACCTCGGTGGCGATCAAGGGGATTTGCTTTATTGAGCGAGCTCCCAATAATTCGATCAAAAGAATAACTCCCGATGAGGCAATAGGACGGATCTTTCATCAAGTACTTACTCCCGAGGATATAGCTTCTGTCGATGCTCTATTTCCGTTACTTGATCGAACCCTTACACAAATTCCTTGTTATGTGCTTCAATGTAATATTTCCGAGGAAGCGGCAGAGGTAGCTTACCAAGGTATGAATCAATAATTTTGAGAGGTAGATATGATGAAAATCAAAAATGGCTTTGTAATTAGAGAGATTGCCGGACAAAGTGTAGTTGTAGCACTTGGAGAAGCAAGCAGATCCTTTAACGGAATCATAAAGCTTAATGAAACAGGACGCGTAATGTGGGACGTGCTTTCTCGAGGCGCGGAAAAAGAGGATGTTGTTAGTAAAATCCTTTCCGAGTACGATGTTGACAGAGAAACTGTAAAAAAAGACGTAGATTCTTTTGTAAACGCATTAAAGGAGAATAATATTCTTGAATAACGTAGAATTTTGTTTACAAGATGCGTTTGGCGTTATAGATGAGGTCCTTTCGGGCGGCGGAGAATTCAGAATGTATCCTAAGGGAGTTAGTATGCTTCCTCTTATAGTACAGGGGAGAGATTCGGTCGTTTTGATGAGAAATACAGAAAGACCGGCAAAAAAGTACGATATAGTCTTTTATCGCCGAAAAAGCGGTCAATTCGTGTTACACCGTGTTATGAAAATAGAAAAAGACGGCAGCTATACAATGTGTGGAGATAATCAGACTGTACTTGAAAAGGGAATAGAAAAAGAGCAGATAATAGGATACGTAGCGCGGCTGTACAAAGGCGAAAAAGAACGTAATATGAATTCTTTTAGCTATCGTTTATATGTTTTCTTTTATTGCTTCATGCCTTTGCGTAAGGCAATACGTTTTCCGAAAAGGGTTATAATGGCGATATATCGCCGTGTTTTTAGAATGAACAAATCATAAACAGACCTTTTTGGTTTTTTGCTAAGGCGGATTTCAAAAGGTCTGTTTTTTATTACGAATGATTTTTGTATCAAGGAGGAATACTTTATGTATCCATATGATCTTTTACCTGGAATAGATCTGTATACTGTCGCGCTTGCATTGGCGATAGTAAGCGCTCTTGTTATATTCAGAATTTTTGCGGATCGTGCAAAAATAGTCGCAAAGCTTCAGAATCTTTGTATAATCAGTGCGGCGGTAGCTATAATCTTCGGATATTTGTCCGCAGTGTTCTTTCAGGCCTTGTATAATATTGAAAAATATGGTGAATTTCGTCTTGATTCACAAACGGGAGCAACCTTTTACGGAGGTCTTATAGGCGGCGCGGCAATATTTCTTTTGATATATTTTGTCGGCGGTTCGAGGATATTCGAAGAAAGCAGAGAACATGTAAAAAGTTTTTTCTTAATAGCGGATATTGCCGCAATATCGATATCTGTCGCTCATGCGTTTGGACGCTTGGGGTGTCTTATGGCAGGATGCTGCTATGGAAAAATAACTGACAAATGGTTCGGAATATATATGCCTGCGCTTGATGCTAAAGTCGTTCCTATACCGTTGCTTGAAGCAATCTTCCTGTTTGTGCTTGGAAGCGTATTTGCGTATATGTTATTACATAAAAAGCATGGAACACTTGCATATTATATGATGTTTTACGGAGCTTGGAGATTCTTTATAGAATATGCGCGTGACGATTATCGCGGAACGACATTTGTTTCTTTCCTGACTCCTTCACAGTTGATCGCTATTTTAATGGTGATCGGCGGAGCAATATTTTCATTTGTTCAGGACAGATCTTACAATGACGACGAGGCGGTGTAAAGCGTGAAACTTACAAAAACACAAAAGACGGTCTGTTACGCGATAATAATTATCGGTATTATCGGTATGGCGTTATTTGAACTTGGACAGGGCATAACATCAGATCTTTTTAAGGAACGCGGTGAATGGCTGTGCAAAACGTTTTCAAGACTTTTGGGCGGAATCGTCTGCTGTGCCTTAGTGATACTTCTTGTAGGATCTCATTTGATGTTCAAATACCGCAAGGGTGCGCTAAAACGATTTCTTGTTGTTTTACCTTGCTTTGCTGTCGCGATAAATAATTTCCCGTTTTTGTCGGTTGTTATGAAAGAGATCAGCCTTTCGGCAAAGGCGATCGACATTATACTTTACGCAGTGTTTTGTTTTTCGGTGGGACTTTTTGAAGAAGCTGCTTTCCGCGGATGTGTTTTTTCGGTAATACTCGATCGTAAAAAATTGGACAGATGGTCGGTACTTAAGGCAAGTGTTATATCTTCGGCGGTGTTCGGAATAGTACATATAGTCAATCTTTTTGCGGGTGCGTCAATAGGTTCTGTAATATTGCAGATAGGATACTCGTTCCTGATAGGAGCGCTTTGCTCGGTCGTGCTTGTGAAAACGTCTAATATATGGTATTGTGTCATTTTACACGCAGTCTATAATTTTGCGGGCGGCGTTTGTCCTGAATTTGGAGACGGTAAAATATGGACAGCTCCAACTGTCGTATTGACAGTTGTTGTTGCTGTATTGGTGACGGTATATACGGTAACTTTATGGTACAATATAAAGAAAGAAGAAATTGAATATATTTCAGACGGCGCGAAAAGTAACGTATAAAGGAGATGCTTATGCTCACGTATGAACAATTAAAAAGTAACGAATCAATAAGAGAATATATACGCAAGGCGGACGAGGTGCTTTGTGCCCGAGGATATACCGAACATAGCTTCGCGCACGTTTGTAAGGTCGCAATGACCGCCGAACATATCTTAAAGACACTTGGAGCAACCGAACACGATATAGAACTTGCAAAAATAGCGGCGTATCTTCACGATATAGGAAATATCGTAAACCGAGATAATCACGCTCATACGGGTGCGGTCCTCGCTTTTAAGCTGCTCCAAGATCTTGGAATGGAGGCTCGCGATATAGCTACTGTCGTCGCGGCAATAGGAAATCACGACGAAAAAAGCGGTATAGCTGTGGATAAAGTGTCAGCCGCGCTTATTCTTGCCGATAAATCCGACGTCAGAAGAAGCCGAGTGAGAAACACCGACGTAGCAACCTTTGATATTCACGACCGCGTAAATTATTCAGTCACCGAATCGGAGCTTGTTATCAATGATGAAATAGATAAAATATCTCTTTATCTTACTATTGAAACTGTATACTGTCCGATAATGGATTATTTTGAGATATTTCTTGAACGTATGATAATGTGCCGTCATGCCGCCGAAAAGCTTGGAATGAAATTTGGGCTTGTTATCAATGATCATTCATTGCTTTAATAGGTGTGAAATGTTGAAAATAATGTTTGTTTGCCACGGAAATATTTGTCGCAGTCCAATGGCAGAGTTTATTTTTAAGGATATGATACGCAAACACGGATTTCAGGATAAGGTGCTCGTTTCCTCTTGCGCTACAAGCAGTGAAGAAATATGGAACGGTGTCGGAAATCTCATTTATCCGCCCGCACGCGCAGAGCTTGAAAATCACGGTTTGTCCTGTGACGGAAAACGTGCTGTTCAGCTAAAACGCGAGGACTATTCAGATTACGATATGTTTGTCGGAATGGATAGCGCGAATATCCGTAATATGCATAGGATATTCGGAAGCGACCCGCAAGGGAAGATATATAAGCTCATGGACTTTACAGACTGTGGCGGTGACGTGGCTGACCCTTGGTATAGCGACCGCTTTGATATCGCATGGCGCGACATTTACGACGGTTGTGTTGGGCTACTGCAAAAAATTGAAAACGAATTATAATACGTTAAGCGGGAATCTGTAAAAAAGAGATTCCCATTAATTATAGAACCAATAAACCCCCAGTTCTACTGGGGGAGCGGTAAAACAGAGCAGGGCTACAAATAAATAGGGCGAGCTTTAAGCAAGCCCATTGAAAAGAATTAAACCTCCTTGTATA
>JAZSIP010000112.1:0-18814 GCA_045533915.1 Eubacteriales bacterium | reverse complement strand
TCAATTAGAATTGTCATCCTGAGCGCAAGCGAACTTTCTGTGAGATGAGGAATGAATCGAGCAGAAAGCGAGGAGCGAAGCGACGAAGGGATCTCCAAAGGGTTATCGCTACCTTTCTCTAAATAAAGTAACATTATTTAGAAATGGGTATCGAAAAACCAATAACTTCTACCGCCACGAGATCCCGCTCGCAAGCTCGCGCTTTCAAAAACGAGCCACCTATGACACGTTTTTGAAAGTTCGCTTCGAAAACATCACACTGTGATATTTTCTCCGCTCGAGGATGACATCGTGGGGTGCTGTTTTGAGGTGTTTTGTGGTAATCGTTTCGTTCGTGCATTTCCGTTTCGTCAAATCAAACTGTTCGATAAATCAAAATTTGAAGTAAACAAACTTAAAGAAAAGAGGAAAATCGAAATGTCAGAAATGAAGTGTGAAAAGGACATCGAGAGCGTATACGCTTTTTTGTATAAGGACAGAACTCCGTTCGCGCGGGCTTATCTTTTGGGTGATGGAGAAAATGAGGACGTTTGCGGAAGCGTGAGCTTTTACGAGACACCTCTCGGAGTGCTTGTCCGAGCCGAGCTGTGCGGACTTTCAAAGAAAGGCTTTGGAAAAAGGAAAGCGTATAATTTCTGTGTACGTGACGAAAAGCAGAGCGAGTGCCGATGCGCAATCTCGGGAGATAAGCGGTCGCTTTGCGCCATAATGCCGACGGCATATGAAAAAGAGGGAAGAGCGGACTGCGTTATCGTGACACGGAGGATAAAACCGTCGGAGCTTGTGGGCAAAAGCATAGCGGTGTATGAAAAGAAGAACGGCTGTCCGAAAGACACTTCCTCTGCCTTGGCTTTCGGCAACGTCGCGTATACGTAAGCGCCGTTAATTTGGCGTGGGTACACAGCTAACACCTATCGTACCCGTGGGAGAATCACGAATCGCCCCTTACGTTACGTTTTCCCTTGACAATTATCTCTTTCTTTAGTATAATATAAATTGCAAATTTCAAACAGAAAGAGAGAAAACGAATGAAGCTTCAAATGGTCGCCACCTGCCTTTTCGGGCTTGAAAAATTGCTTGGCGAGGAGATAGATGCCCTCGGTTGCCGCCGTATAGAAACTATGGACGGACGTATCACCTTTGAGGGAGACGAGCATCAGCTCGCCGCGGCAAATATCCGACTGCGCCTCGCGGAGCGCGTGTATATCAAGCTCGGCAGCTTTCCCGCGCGTACCTTTGATGCGCTTTTCGAGGGAACAAAGGCGCTCCCGTGGGAGAATTTTATCGGCAGATACGATGCCTTTCCCGTGAAAGGACACGCTATCCGCTCGGCTCTTTTCTCCGTTCCCGACTGTCAGAGTATAGTCAAAAAAGCGGTCGCGGACCGCCTTTCAAAAGCCTATGGCGTAAAATGGCTTGCCGAGGAGGGAGTTAAATATCAGATAGAATTTTTTATATTCAAGGATATAGCAACTCTTATGATAGATACGACAGGCACTCCCTTGCATAAGAGAGGCTACCGTCTTGCCGCGGGCGACGCTCCGCTTCGCGAAACACTCGCTTCCGCTATCGCTATGATGGCAAGACCGCGCGAGGACGTGCTCTTGTGGGATACGTTCTGCGGCTCGGGAACGATAGTTATCGAGGCGGCTATGCAGATGACACGCCGCGCTTCGGGACTTGAGAGACACTTTGCCGCCGAGGAATTTTCGCTCATAGGAGAGAAGATATTTGAAGAGGAGCGCGAACGTGCCAGAAGTGAGATAATAACCGATTCTATATTTGAGGCGTATGGCTCGGATATCGACCCCGAGGTGCTCAAAACGGCAAGGGAGAACGCCCGCCGCGCGGGTGTTGACGGATATATAAGATTTTTCGAGCAGGACGCGCTGACCGTCAAAAAAGAGGACAGGCGGGGAACTATCGTCTGCAATCCACCCTATGGCGAACGCCTTATGACACCCGAAGCGGTGCGTGAGCTTTATCGAAAGATGGGTAAGACCTTTTCCGACCTCTCTCCGTGGCAAATATATATCCTCACGTCAAGCGAGGAGCTTGAAAAACTCTATGGCAGACGAGCAGATAAGGTCCGTAAGCTTTATAACGGTATGATACCTTGCTATCTGTATCAGTATTTTAAACCCGCCGAGCGTATCGCGGAGGAGAAAAGAACGCGAGGGACGCGAGGGGATGCGTGAGGACGCGTTCGAGAACTTTCTTGAAAGAAAGTTCTCGAGCTCTCAAAGAACTTCCTAAAGGAGTTTTGGGCTTTTGACGAAAAATTCGCACTGACTAAATTTAAATAATTTGTACCCCTTGCAATGCTTTTTTTTGCTTATTTTTTCTTTCGCAAAAAATTCGCACTGACTAACGATATATAATAATTATCCCCTGCAATGCTTTCTTTTTGCTTACTTTTTCTTTCGCGAAAAATTCGCACTGACTAAATTTAAATAATTTGTACCCCTTGCAATGCTTTCTTTTTGCTTACTTTTTCTTTCGCGAAAGAAAAAGTAAGGTGTCCTTATACATGAAAGGAGCTAATATGACAAAAGAATATTCACTTGGAATAGACATAGGCTCAACTACGGTAAAGACAGTTTTACGTGAAAACGACATAGTCGTTTATGAAAAATACGAAAGACATATGTCGCGCGTTCGATTAAAGACGCTCGAGATGCTTGAAGAGATGCGCCCGATACTTGAGGGCAAGGAATTTACCGTCGCGCTTTCGGGCTCGGCGGGGCTTGGACTTGCCGAGGCTTGCGGAGTACCTTTCGTGCAGGAGGTCTTTGCCACGGGCGAGGTCGTAAAGAACCTTGAGCCCGACGCGGCGGCTGTTATCGAGCTTGGCGGCGAGGACGCTAAGATAATCTTTTTCGAGGGCGGAACGGACGAGCGTATGAACGGAACGTGCGCGGGAGGAACGGGCGCGTTCATCGACCAGATGGCAACGCTTCTCGACCTCGACGTCGACACGATGGACAAGCTCAGCCTTGACCATCACCGCATATATCCTATCGCTTCGCGCTGCGGCGTGTTTGCGAAGACAGATATCCAACCGCTTCTCAACCAAGGAGCGCGTAAGGAGGACGTTGCGGCGAGTATATATCAAGCGGTGGTAAATCAGACCATCGCGGGACTTGCGCAGGGAAGAAGCATACGCGGAAAGGTGCTTTTCCTCGGCGGACCTCTTTACTACTGCCACGGGCTTCGCGAGAGGTTCAAGGTCACCTTGAAGCTTCGCGACGAGGACGCGGTTTTTCCCGAGTACGCGCGCTTTGCCGTAGCTCTGGGAGCGTCATTTTACGCGGCAAAGACGGGACATTATACGGAGCTTGACACGCTCGTTGACAAGATACGCTCAAGTCTTTCGAGCGTTGTAAATACAAACCGTCTGCCCGCTCTTTTTGCAAACGAGGACGAGTACAAGGCGTTCAAGGACCGTCACGCAAAGGCTGACGTCAAGTACGCTGAGCTCGTTTCATATTCGGGCAAGGCATATCTCGGTATCGACTGCGGAAGCACAACAACAAAGATGGTACTGCTTTCGGAGAAAAATGAGATACTTTATACATATTACAGCTCAAACCGCGGCAACCCCGTCGAGATCGTGCGTGAGCAGCTGTTCCCTATTTACGATCTTTGCGGCGACCGTGTAGAGATCTGCGGAAGCGCGGTCACGGGATACGGCGAGGAGCTTATCAAGAACGCTTTCGGCGTTGATCTTGGGGTTGTCGAGACTATAGCGCATTATACGGCGGCAAAGTTCTTCTTGCCGAGTGTTGATTTTATACTCGATATAGGCGGACAGGACATCAAATGCTTCCGTATCCGCAACGGCGCGATCGACAGCATAATGCTCAACGAGGCTTGTTCGTCGGGCTGCGGCTCGTTTATTGAGACCTTTGCGAAGTCGATGGGATATTCGATAGACGAGTTTGCGAAAAAAGGACTTATGAGCCCCGCTCCCGTGAACCTCGGAAGCCGATGCACAGTCTTTATGAATTCGTCCGTAAAGCAGTCGCAGCGTGACGGCGCGACTGTCGAGGACATCTCGGCGGGACTTTCGGTAAGTGTCGTCAAGAACGCCATATACAAGGTCATTCGCGCGGGAAGCGCCGACGAGCTCGGCGAGAATATCGTCGTTCAGGGCGGTACTTTTTACAACGATGCCGTTCTCCGCGCCTTTGAGCAGGAGCTCGGACGGAACGTCATTCGCCCCGCTATCGCGGGACTTATGGGAGCTTACGGCGCGGCGCTTTACTCAAAGAAGCTCGATAAGAGCGCGATAATTCAGAGAGAGGCGCTTGAAGCTTTCGTTCACGAGTCGCGCTCCACGGTTTGCAAGGGCTGTACGAACAATTGCCACCTGACCGTGAATACGTTCAGCGGCGGCAAGAAATTTATTTCGGGAAATCAGTGTGAGCGAGGTCTCGGACTTGGTAAGGTCTCAGAGAGCGTTCCGAATCTTCACGCGTTCAAGCGCGAGTATCTGACAAGCATTGAGAAAAAGGTAGTTGAAAAGGGAAAGCGCGGCACGGTAGGACTTCCTCTGTCGCTCGGAATGTATGAGCTTTTGCCGCTTTGGTACGCTCTGTTTACCGACCTCGGATTTGACGTTTGCGTGTCGGGAATGTCAACGAAGCGCACGTATGAAAAGGGGCAGTTCTCGATACCCTCGGACACGGCGTGCTATCCCGCGAAGATAATGCACGGACATATCGAGGAGCTTGTCGAGAGAGGCGTCGACGCGATCTTCTACCCCTGTCTTACTTACAATATAGACGAGGGCGTTTCTGACAATCACTACAACTGTCCCGTTGTAGCTTATTATTCAGAGCTTCTCGGCGGAAATATGGAGTCGCTCGCACGCGTTAAATTCCTGTATCCTTACTTAAATATTAATGTAAAGCGTGAGCTTGTCCGCGGACTTTTCGAGTATCTCTCGAAATTCTATCCCGATATTACGAAAAAAGAGCTTCGCCGCGCCGTAAAGGTCGGATTCTTGGAATACGACAGATATATGGCGGCTCTGAGGAGCGAGGGCGAGAGGGCACTCGCATATGCCCGTGCGAACGGCAAGAGAATAATGGTACTTGCGGGCAGACCTTATCACGCGGACGCGGAGATAGGACACGGTATCGATAAGCTTGCGGTGTCTCTTGGATTTGTCGTCGTGAGCGAGGACAGTATCTGCCACCTCGCAGAGCCCGTATCGGTTCGTGTGCTTAACCAGTGGACATATCACGCGCGGCTTTACAGAGCGGCGAAGTACGTCGCGGAGCACAGTGACGTTGAGCTCGTTCAGCTCGTTTCGTTCGGTTGCGGAGTTGACGCTATCACGACCGACGAGGTCCGCTCGATACTTGAGGCAAACGGCAAGTTTTACACTCAGATAAAGATAGACGAGATAACGAATCTCGGCGCTGTCAAGATACGCTTGCGCAGTCTTATCGGCGCTCTTGAGCAGTAAGGGGGATATTATGAAAAAAGAATTGACTTATATTCCTTTTACAAAGGAAATGAAAAAGGACTATACGATCCTTATTCCGAATATGCTTCCTATGCACTTTAAGTTCATAGAAAAGGTCTTTGGTCTTTACGGCATAAGATCGGAGCTTTTGCTCACACAAGGTCAGCATATAAAGGACACGGGGCTTAAATACTGCCACAACGACACCTGCTATCCCGCGATACTCGTTATAGGACAGTTCATAGACGCGCTCCAAAGCGGAAGGTACGATCCCGAAAAAACGGCGCTTATAATGTTTCAGACGGGCGGCGGCTGCCGAGCGTCGAACTACATAAATCTTATCCGCAAGGCGATAGTCAAGGCGGGGTATCCGAACGTTCCCGTTATCTCGTTCAGCTTTTCGGGACTTGAGAAGCACTCGGGCTTCAAGCTCACGCTTCCGATGCTCCACAGAATGATGTATGGTATCTTTTATGCCGATCTGCTTATGCTTCTGCGTAATCAGTGCCGTCCTTATGAGATAAAATCGGGCGAGAGCGAAGCGCTCGCTCTTGAATGGACCGACCGCTTGGTCAAGGAAATGGACAGTTCGCGCATTTCTTATAAAAAGGTCAAGGAAAATTACAAAAAAATAGTCGAGGATTTCAACAAGATCCCGCGCAAAGAGGTCAAAAAGGTGCGCGTGGGTGTCGTTGGCGAGATATTTGTCAAGTACTCTCCCCTCGGAAACAATAATCTCGAGGATTTCCTCGTGAGCGAGGGCGCGGAGGTCACAGTCCCCGGACTTGTCGACTTTATGCTTTACAGCCTCTATAACGGAGTAGTTGACCGTGAGCTTTACGGCAGAGGAAAGGCAAGTTATCCGATAAAAAAACTTGCTTATAAATTCCTCACGGGAAAACAGGACGATATTATAAAAATAATTGAGGAAAGCTCCGAGTTCGATCCTCCCACACCGTTTGATCATACGATATCGCTCGTTCAAGGCTATATCGGAATGGGCACGAAGATGGGAGAGGGTTGGCTTCTCACCGCTGAAATGCTCGAGCTTGCCGATAAGGGCGTTAAGAATATCGTTTGCACTCAGCCTTTCGGCTGTCTGCCTAACCATATCTGCGGTAAGGGTATGATGAAGCCTCTGAAAGAAAAGAATCCCGATATCAATATCGTCGCTATCGATTACGACGCGGGCGCTACCGCCGTCAATCAGGAGAACCGCATCAAGCTCATGCTTGCGAATAGCGAATAAGGGGACGCGGAGGACGCGATGAGGGAACTTTTTAAAAAAAGTTCCCGCGGGACTCCCTCAAAAACTTTCAAAAAGGGGATAAGTATTAATTTTGTAGGGACCGGCGTCCCCGACGGTCCAAAAATAACGATAACGTTACCCTATAATCTCCTTTTGTATAAATGACGAAAAAATATTGTAATATTTTGAAAAATAATAGCAATAAAATATATTGAAATTTCAAAAAGTTTGTGCTATACTATAAGGCGCAAATAAAATAAAAAGGAAATCTTGCCCTTTGGCAAGGGAGAATCAAATGGAAATCTTTACATTAACACTCAAACAGATGTTGATGATGTTCTTTTTGATCATCATCGGCTTCATTCTCAGGAAAAAGTCCATTCTTCCCGACAACGCGCAGGTAACGATGTCAAAGCTCGAGACTTTTCTGTTCGTTCCCGCGCTTTCGCTTTACGCTCAGATGACGAAATGTACCGTAAAGACCTTTACGGAAAACTCGTCGCTCTTGCTTTACAGCTTGGCGCTCGTCCTTCTCGCGATATTTCTCGCGTATGGACTTTCCGCTCTGTTTGTAAGAAAAGCGAAAGGCTCTCCCGAACGGGAATATCAAAGAAACATCTACAAATACGCAATGACCTTCGGTAACTTCGGATTTATGGGCAACTTCATAATCCTAGGCGTATGGGGCGAGGAGATGTTCTTCAAATATTCGCTCTTTACTCTCGTATTTTCTATTGCTTGTAACAGCTGGGGACTTTTTGTGCTCATTCCTAAGGACAAGAGCGCGGGTGTGTTACATAACCTCAAAAAAGGCTTGCTTACCCCTCCCGTTCTCGCGCTTGTCGGCGGTATAATCCTCGGACTTACGGGTGTGGCTAATTATATCCCCGATTTTATCGTAAACGGTATCAACAACGCAAGTAAGTGCCAAGGCCCTGTCGCGATGATCCTTGCGGGCTTCGTTATAGGCGGTTACAATTTGAAAGAGCTTTTGCTTAACAAAAAGGTCTACGTTGCTTCTATATGCAGACTTGTTCTGATCCCCGCGGTGTTCATGCTTCTTCTCAAGCTTGTCGGCGCAAGTGAAGAGATCCAGCTTCTCTCCCTTATCTGCTTGGCAACACCTCTCGGACTCAACACGATAGTTTTCCCCGCGGCATACGGCGGAGAAACGAAAACGGGCGCGTCGATGGCGATGATATCCCATGTGTTGTCGGTCGCAACGATCCCGCTTATGTATCTTGTATTTATGGTTTGGTTATAACAAAAAACGAAACGCCGTCCGTTCGATTAAATGATCGAACGGACGGCGTTTTTTTTGTTGCTTAATAAGCGTTTCTGAAAGTTGAAATATGAGTGCATGTGTGATGATTTTTAATACAATATTGTTTTTACACTCTGATGTTTAAAGAAAATGTCTTTAAATTATGGCGTTGTTTTATTATATAATCGGCATACAAAAGCAGATATCGAGCGTTTACAAGCAACAATTGTAAAAATCAACACAAATATTATTTAAAATTCACCTCGTAGGTTAGTTTACCCTTTGCTTCTCTCTCTCCCGCGAGGACTTCAAGGGAAGCGTTTGCCGCCTTTTCCGACGCGCCACCGAGAATTATGCGGTTGAAGTGCGGAAGCTCACCGACGAGCATGGGGTTGCCTAGGTGAACAAGAGTGGAAACTCTGTTCGTGTACTGCATAGCCTCAAGAAGCAATACCACACGGTGCGTGAAATGCTCCGCGCCCGTGTACGCCCAAGGCTGTGAGTAGGTCACGAAAACGACCTCGTCGTATCCAAACGAATTGCTGAGTATTTTGTGCATTTGCTTTCGATCGGGGAACTGGTGGAATATCTGTATATCGGAGTTCGGGAAGAGCTCCTTTATCTTTTGACATATATTTTCAGGATTGTGCCAACCGTCACCGAAGGTATCAACGTCAATGTTTCCGCTGTCGTCGGGATATACGTTGGTTGCCATAACAGCAAAATAATATTTTCCGTCTTTTGAGATCGAGGTCGCAAATCCGTCGTCAAGCTTTGAGAATACGCCGTTGTTGTCGATATTCTTTGCAAGCTCGGCTTCTTCCTCTGTAAGCTCGGTGGTTCTGTGGGTATCGTAATAAAATACCTTGTGCTGTGCCGCAAGGATACGCTTTACAGCGGTATTTACGGCTTCTTCGGATACGATGCCTTTTTCAAAGCAATTTGCAAAATCCGTATTGATCTTTTCATTATCTACGGAGAATGGCAGAGAGAGGTCATTACCCGCTTCAATACACATAGCGGGCGGAGCTTCATTACCGAATTTTGCGCGAATGCCCATCATACTAAGTGCGTCGGTCAAATAGAATCCGTCAAAGCCTTGACGGCGGAGGATATCCAAAACGGGCTTGGAAAGGCTCGCGGGTCTTTCATTGTCTATATTTACGAACTTCTCGTGACCTGTCATAACACCGTCAAGCAGGTCTTCCTTTATGAGCTGAACGTAGGGGTACAGACCTCTGTCAAGAAGATCCTGTTCGGTCTCGGCGGAGAAGCCCTCGACCATATGCGTGTCAATTCCCGAATCGTTTCTTCTGCTCGGATAGTGCTTTGCGACGGTAAGTATTCCCGCGTCATGCATACCGCGGCACTCTTCCGCGCCAAACTCCGCTATAAGATCCCTGTCAGAGCCAAACGAACGGTTAGAGCCGACCGTACTTGCGTCGAGCAGAGGATTGCAAACTACGTTGTAGCCTATCTTTCTCGCAACTACACCGACGGCTTTTCCGAATGCGTAAGCCGTTTTGGGATCACCCGTGCGCGATACCGCGTTGTGGTTTCCTATCTTATAGTCATTATAATCAACGACAAATTGACAGCTTTCGGAGTCGGTCATTATAAGCACGGATAATCCGCAAGCTCTCTTATGCGGTTTATGTGGCGCAATGTGTGATCGATCTCGCCAAGCTGTTGTACCTATATTCCGCCGACGGCACGCTTGCGGACGAGGTCGTAAACGTATTCTTCCTGTTCGGGAGTAGATTTCTTTCCGATAAAGCAGGTGTTTACGAAACTGAGCTTTTGCTCAAGACTCATTTCTTCAAATGCAAGTTCTTTCATGGTTTTAGATCTCGTTTTTTTTGTTAATTTTCGTTTATACTGAAAAGTATTTTGGTTTAAATGCTTTAAAAGTTCAAATTTTGATTTCGCGAGTTGTTTCTACAACTGCGGGGAGCTTCGCACCCCAGCCAACAAAGCGATTCGCGGTTGCGTCCCGCGAATTTGCTATGCAAAATACGCTTTGTTGCGTCTTCTGTTCATTACTTCTTCTCCCCGACAAACCGCAATTTATCTATCAGATCATATTTACAACAGAGATTTATTTAATTTTTGTTACGTTGGAATACGTATCTTTATTCAAATTGCCGCGATCATATGTTATCGCAGAATTTACGTATTCTTTCAATAGCCTCGATAACGCCTGATCTCTCGCCCGAGTAGCTCACGCGCATATATCCCTCTCCGCATTCTCCGAAAGCGTTACCCGGAACGCATACGACCTTTGCCTCATCAAGCAGGCGGTTGCAGAATGTGGTGCTGTCCATTCCCGTTCCCTTAATGCTTGGGAAGAGATAGAACGCGCCCTTTGGATCGTTGGGGATTATTCCGTTTATCGAAGAGAAGCCTTCTATCGCTATCTTGCGGCGCTCCTCAAAATCCTTGCGTATCTCCTCGATAAATTCGGGGTGCTCAAGAGCAAAGACCGCGCCGTGCTGTGCGGGTGTGTTGATGCAGGAATTGAAATACTCCTGAACCTTGGTCATTCTGTCGATTATTCCGCGCGGACCCGCAACGTATCCAAGTCGCCAGCCCGTCATCGCGTATGCCTTTGAGAACGAGTTTACAACTATCGTTCTCTCCTTCATTCCCTCGTACTGCGCGATAGACAGAGGCTTTGCGCCGTCGTAGAGAAGCTGTCCGTAGACCTCGTCGGACAGGACGAGAAGATCAAGCTCGACAGCGACCTTTGCGATCTCGCGAAGCTTCTCCTCGGGGACGACCTCACCCGTCGGATTGTTGGGAGAGTTTACTATAAGCATTTTCGTCTTTCCCTTGACGTATCTGCGTCTTATCTCCTCCGCGTCCATACAGAATCCACTCTCAAATGTAGTGGGGACGGGAACTGCGACGCCGCCGCAATAGGTGATGGTCTTTTGGAAATTGAGATATTGTGGGTCTTGTATAAGGACCTCGTCACCGGGCTCTAAAATTACCTGCATTATGAGAGCAAACGCGCCCATTCCGCCGTTGGTTACCATAATTTCGGTCTCGGGGTCAAAGAAATCCTTTGCGATAAATCCGTTTTTGGAGATAGCCTTTCTGAGCGACAAAAGTCCTGCGTTGGGGGCGTAATGCGTATTTCCTGCCATGAGAGCGTCGGCACACGCCTTGCATATAGCGAGATTGGTGTTCTGGCAGGGCTCTCCGATGCCCATACTGATAACTCCCGTCATTTTTGCCGCCTTATCGAACATCGTTCGGATAGCGCCCTGATCGGTGTTCTGCGCTTTTATATTTAATCTGTCAAATCCTGTCATTTTTTCTCTCTTTCATTTACGCGCTTGACGTATTCAATGAACGTTACCATAGCGTTCTTCATTGCGGGCTCGTATACCTTAAAGGTGCAGGTATGCGCTACACTGCCAGAGCCGAAAGCCTCGTCGTATATTCCGAATCGGAATATCGCGCCCGGCGCTTTTGTAAGATACCAGCCGAAATCCTCGGAGCTCATGCGCGGAGGCACTTCGTGCATAACGTAGCCCTGCTCCTTTGCGATCTCGCGCACGTCCTTGACGATCTGCTCCTGATTTATGATAGCGCCCGTGCTCATATGCCAGTCGATCTCGGTACGTCCGCCGTACTCGTTCGCGACTCTGTTGCATATTTCAAATGTTCGCTTTTCCATTCTTGCAGCAAGGTCCATGTCGTAGAAGCGGAAAGAGATGTCCATTTCACATTTGTCGCAAATGATATTGTGTACCGTTCCGCCCGAAAATCTTCCGACAGACCAGATGTAAGGAGAATCACCCGCTTCCTCTTTGATAGCGGCTTTAAGCTCCGTGTACGCCGCGTTTGCCATAGCGATAGCGTCGATGCCCTCCGAGGGAATGATAGCCGCGTGAGCGGATTTTCCGAAGAATGTTATTCTCAAAGGAATACAAGCCGCCATATATTCGCCGACTCGCATTCCGAGCTCGTGCGCGGGAAGCTTCGGCTCACAGTGGGTGGTAAGGATATGATCCACGCCGTCCATAACACCGTTGTTTACCATCATTTCAGCGCCGCTGACAGCGCCCTCCTCACTCGGTTGGAAGATAAGGCGGACACGGACGTTGAGCGAGTCCTCTATATCCTTGAGATATTTTGCGACACCGAGAAGGATTGCCGTGTGAGAATCGTGTCCGCAGGCGTGCATTATTCCGTGATTTTTGGAAGAATAGGGAACACCGCTCTCCTCGATGATCGGCAGAGCGTCCATATCGGCGCGGAGCGCAATGCACTTTTCACCCTGTCCGAGCTCGGCAACAACACTGCATTTGCCGTATTTTTCGGTATAAGCGATGCCGTAGCTCTCAAGCTCAGCCTTTACGATAGCGACCGTTTCGTCAAGATCAAAGCCCACACCCGGAACTTGATGAAGCTCTCTGTAAAGCTCGGTCACTCTCGGAAAATATTTGTCATAATTCATAGTTATATAGCTTCTCCTTTATATACCAGAGTGTTTTTTATAAATTGCGGTTTGTCGGTGAGAGTTGATCACGATCAACTCTCACCTCCGTCAACAAATCTTTTGCGGTTGCGTCCCGCAAATTTGCTACGCAACCCGATTTGTTGCATCGGGGAGTTTGAAATATCGAAACGGCAACGCAGAAAGCATAAAATTTAATCTAACCTTGTAGGGACCGGCGTCCTCGACGGTCCATTTCGTTGAGTTTAAACCGTTCGTTTTTGGACCGTCGAGGACGCCGGTCCCTACAAATGTATGGTAATTTTCGCACGTGTTTTCGTAGCCATAACTCCCCGATAAATCAAAATTTGAAGCAGAGAAAGGCTACACAATAAATACTTTTTAGGAAGTTCTTTGGGGCTCGACCCTTTCTTACAAGAAAGGGTCGAACGCATCCCCCCCGCGTCCTCGCGTCCTCGTGTCCCCGCGTCTTTTTACCACTCGATAAGCAAAACGGTATCTTTAGCGATAGATCTTGCGTCGAATGCCATTGAAAGCAGGTGGTTTTTGTCAATGATATAATATCTCGCGTCTGAGAGATCAACGCCCTCGATGTTTAGCTCCTGCGTTTCTCCCGTTCTGTTTGCTATCATAAGCGCGTTTTTCTTTCCGTCGGTTGCGGATACCGCGTAGAATCCGTACTCGTCGCAGTCGATAACCGTCTCGGTCTGTGTTCCGAGCTCGTAGAGCTTACCGAACGCGACGAAAGAGTAATACGTAGCGGTGGGCTCATTCGTGAAAGGAGCAAAGAATCCGCCGTAAGCAGTAGCCTCAACTCTTGTGTCGTAATACATAAGCATATCGGCATGTCCGTTCTGGAGCGCAAGCATCATGGCAGCCGCCGAGGACGCCGCAAACGAGCTTCCGTGATTTTCGGGAATGAATGCGGGAGCGTTATTCCACTCGTTTATATGTATCTCAACGTCGCCGTATCCGTACTCGGAAAGCGTTTTATGTACGTATTCGTCCATCGCGACGGTCTTGGATACACCGCGATAGCTGTGCCATGAGAAGAAGTCCATAGGAGAGCCGTGCTCCTTTATGTATTTGAGGAAGCCGTTGAAGAATACGGTGCGCCAGTCGTATTTTTCTTTCAGCTCGTCAGGCACTATCTTTCTGCACTTGATACCGAACTTTTCGGGGTCGTAGAAGATACCGCAAAGCTCACATGAGCCGTATCCGCCGACCTTTATCGTGTCTCCGAAGCAAGCCTTGAGATGCTTTGCCGTAACGTCGTAAAGCTCGTAGAACTGCTCGGGAGTACCTCTCCACATCTGGTTCATCTCGAGTCTCGGATTACCGTCGGGCTCGTTCCAGATCTCCCAATATTCGATCCCGTAGTTGAAGCCGTCTGCCCAGCCCTCGTTGTAGTGGCGGATGATATGCTCACAGATACGCGCCCATTTTTTGAAATCCTTGGGCGGATATATGTGATAGGGCTTTATATTAGCCTGATTTTCAATGGTAACGCCAAGACGGAAAACGGGCTTTACGTTGTACGAATACATTTCTTTTATAAGCACGTCGGTAAATACGAAATCGTAGGACGCGGGATCTTCAACATCGGCATCGAAATCTCTGAATATGTTTGGGATATCAACAAATCGACCGCTGCCGAAAGCTCCTCTTACGTCGTGCAGACGGGAATAAGGGATCTTTGCGTTGGTCAAATGTCTCATGTGAGTGAAGTCAAATTTGAGGAAGCCTCCCGTAAAGGGCGGTTGTCCTACCGCGTGCATCGGCTTTATCTTGCCAAGCTTTTTCTGTGTGTCGATTCTGATCGTCGTCATTTTGTTACCTCTCTTTAGATTTTTTGTTTTTTATAAAATATTTTTAGCTTGATCAAAATTTGAAGTAAATAAAATAGCTACACAATAAATCTTTTTTAGGAAGTTTTTTGCCAAGCTTTTTTTCAAAAAAGCGGAAAATCGCGCCCCCGCGTCCCCGATCAATAAAAATTTATATTTAAACACATAACTTTTTTACAATTATATCATTTTTTACAGTGTCAAGTCAAATCCGAGAAATTGATTTTGCCGTCCGATTTGATAAATAATAATTCTTCAAATGCCCGTGCTAAAAGACGAAAAAATATTTTTTTAATTATTTTGAGGTTTTAGTTAAAATTTTTTCTTTTTTTAGATAATTATTGACTTTTTTGCTTTTTTTAGCTAAAATATAGTTAAAATACGATAAGGAGATGCTTATGGATAAGATAGATATAAAGATCATACGCGAATTGTCTCAGAACGCGGACGTTACCGCGACAGAATTGTCTAAAAAATTGCATTTTTCCGTACCCGCGGTAAACAAGCGCATACGGTCAATGAAAAAAGAGGGAATTATAAAAAATTTCACGATAGTTACCGACAATAAAAAGGTAGGGAAGCCGATCATCGCGTTTGTCCTTATCGTTCTCAAATCGGTTGAGCATACGGAATCGTTTTTTAAATACGTTGAGGGAGACCGAGACGTACTCGAATGTTACGCTGTCACGGGAGAATACGACTGTATCCTCAAGGTCTGCGCCGCGTCGGTCGAGGATCTTGACAAAAAGCTCTTGATGCTGAAAACGCACAACGGAGTGATGAAGAGCTATACGATGCTCTCGCTCACGAATCATAAGTATGCGCCAACGGTTCTGGCGGACGAGTAAACCGTGGAATCTCGCCTACGGCGAGGATTCGCTCACTCTGCGCGAGGGGAATCGTTCTTGATTTTTGCTCGACGTTTCGGATTTGATTTAAGGTAACGTCTCGCAAAAATCTTCGGTCACCGTTCACAAAACGACCCACTGGGTCATTTTGTTCACTGCGTTCGATTCCCCGTTTTTATGGGTCTGCCAAAATAAAAAAAGCCCCGAAGGGCTTTTTTTATTTTGGTGGACCCGAGGGGAATCGAACCCCTGTCCGAAAACCTCTTGATATGACCTTCTCCGAGTGCAGTCTGTTATTTGTATTTCCCCTTGCGCGACGTCAACAGACAGACTTCGCCCGCGGGTAGCCATTTTCTGCGTGGCAGGTTCAATGGCGAACCACCTGCGCACGTTCACCGCTGTCTTGACGCTCAGTCCGAGGCCGCGATACTCCTCGGAGGAACGGGCGACTTATGCCGCGGCACTGCCCTTAGGCAGCCATTGCTACAGTTTTATTGTTAGCGTTTAATTTTAATTTGGACCTTTTCAGAGATTGTCCGGCTCTACTCGCTTATCATACCTCAAAATCCCCGTCGAAACCTTTACGGGCCCGTGTTTGAAGTAAAAAGTAATAGTGAAAAGTGAAGAAGTAAGATGAATATAAAAAGTTTTTATTATTAATGAAAACTTTTTATATCAATCATATTTGGATTGATCTCTCATTCGCCTATCCATTTCGCGATTTGCCTGTTTTTCAGCCGCCGCATCTCGCTTATCGTAGAGCTTTTTGCCTCGGCAGAGACCTATCTCCGCCTTGACGTTCTTTCCCGAAAAATAAAGAGAAAGCGGTATGAGAGTATATCCCTTTTGCGTAACGAGACCCTGCAATTTCATAAGCTCTCGCTTATGCATAAGCAATTTGCGGTCGCGAAGCGGCTCACGATTGAAGATATTTCCTTTTTCATAAGGGCTTATATGCATTCCGAGGATAAAAAGCTCACCGTTTTTGAATGAGCAATAGGAATCCTTCATATTGACAGAGCCCTGTCTTATACTCTTGACCTCCGTACCGAAAAGCGCGATGCCTGCTTCGTACCTCTCGTCGACGAAATAATCGTGCCAAGCCTTTTTATTTTGAGCTATCGTTCGCGACGCCGTTTTTTTATCTGCCACAGTCATCACTCCTTTCGGCTAATATTGTATCACAACTGCGGCGCAAAATCAAGTCTTTTTTGTCGTGTAAATGCGCAGAGAAAGAATTTTTTGAATTTTTATGATGCTTTTATATTAAAACATTTTAACAAATTGCGGTTTATCGGTGAGAAGAAGTAATGAGCAGAAGACGCAACAAGTCGAGCTTTGCGTAGCAAATTCGCGGGACGCAACCGCGAATCGACTTGTTGACCGAGTTGTGAAACAACTCGCGAAATCAAAATTTGAAATTCTCAAACATAATTTTGAGACATATTTTGACAAAAAAGAGTTCTATTAATTGAAAAATTTTATTTTGGGATCAGTTCCAAATGGAAGCGCGGGGGTGTTGGCGTTACGGGCAAAGACGAGCGCGTGAAATCTCGATGCGCAGACGAGCTTTGTGCGTGAGAAAATGCCGATCATATCCGAAGCCGAGAGATCTTTAACTATTTTTCCGCCGAATCGGTTTGCGAGCTTTTGCGTTAAGTTAGCATCCTCTCGCGGAAAAAATTCAACGAACAAAAGAGTGTGTTCCGAACGTTTGAGCATTTTCAGAACGTCCAAAAGCCGCGACAGCTCGACTGAATCCTTTTCTTTTATTCGGCTGCCCTTTACCGCTACCGCGATAAAGGGCGCGTTTTCGCTTATTCCGAGAGAGTTCAGCAGAAAGCTCGTCCGCGCGTCGCTTGACGTGGAAGTGTTTGCCGCGAGGTCTTCCTCAAGGACGGGCAGAACACACGCGTTATTCGTTAAAGCTCTCACGCAAAGTCCAGATCGGACGTCGCGCACTCCGATATAAGCGCAGCCTCTGAGGGCGCGAGATACGAGCAGACGGAGAAATCTTACGCGAAGAGGACCTATCCCATTACCCCAAAGCTCACATCGAGCGCCTTTGCGTTGCGCGTATCTCAAAAGAAAAATATAATAGAGGAGAGAGCGTTTGCTCGTTATATCCTGCAAGAGCGTACCGCCGCCGAAAACAAATATTTGCGCGTGGGAGATCTCGGCAAGAGCCGCAAGGGATTTTCTCTTTACGCATCTTACGCCGAAGCGGTCTTCGTCGCGCCTTCCTCTTGCCGTCAGAGCGGAAACGCTATATTTCGGGAAGCTTTTTTGAGCTCTTGATATAGCGCTCCGCAAAAGCGCGTCGTCGCCAATGTTTCCGCAACCGTAATAGCCGCAAAGGACGACGTCACCTCGTTTGCTCGGCACTCTTTTTTGGGCATCGCGGTAAAGCTCAAGAGTTTTTTCTGTCATAAGCTTTGCGCTATGTGTCTTTACGACCTCTTTTCTGAGCTCACAGCCGAGACTTTTGAGTGGATCTTTATTCATAGAGCAAAGCTTTGCGATAGCGGTGAATAGCTTGTCCGCGCTAAGCGTCTCTCCTGTTCTCGCGCAAAAATTATCAAGACTTGCCCGAGCGAAATTCTCTTTATCAACTGTCCCGAAAAAGCCCTCGTTACCCGCGATAACAGTGGGAACTCCGCAGGACATAGCCTCAAGAGCCGCGCGAGACACACCGACGAATATATCCGCGCTTTGCAACAGCTTTTCTTGATCAGAGACACGTCCGATCGCTTGAATATTGCTCTTTTGAGAAGCAACGTAAACGAGCGAACGCACCGTGTCAAGTGCGTTGCCGCCGCCCGCGAGAGTGATCTTCAGATCAGGGAACGCAGCGCAAAGCCTTGGGGCAAGAGAGCAGAGCATACGCGCGACTTTTGCGCAGTCTCTGTCCATTCGGCTCATAAAAACGAGGTGTAAGGATTCGCTTTTTTCGGTTTCACGAGGTGAAAAAACTGTTGTATCTATTCCGTTTTCTATCACTCGGACATTGTCGGGGGATATATTATAGCTTTGGCAAACATAATGCTTTATGTCCTCACTCACCGCCGCGCAAAGCGTTCCCCAACGAGAAAAGCGCTTTCGGGCGGGAGAAAGAGAGAATCTCGCGTGCGCCGTGGTGACGAGCGGTAATTTCAGCTTTTTCGCGACCGCCGAGCCGATAAGAGCCGCCATTCTCGCGTGAGCGTGGATAACATCGATACGTGCTTTACGGCAAAGAGCGGTAAGATTTACATAAGCTTTCGCTGCGGTAAAGGGTGAGGGAGACGCGAGATCGAGCTTCATATGCTTTACACCGAGCTTCGTCAAGCGTTCTGCCGTCTGTCCACCGCCCGATGCGATAAATACTCTGTGACCGCGGCTGATAAGCCCTTTCACAAGAGTGAATATATGCGTTTCCGCTCCTCCCGTGCCCATACTGTCGGTCAGAATCAATATCCTCATTTTAGTACTTCCTTTAAATATTCTATGTAGTAAATTTAAAGGTCAAATTGCGGTTTATCGAGCAGGTTGTTATATCGTTTGATTGGTTTAAATCGTTTGTATTAGGACCGTCGAGGACGCCGGTCCCTACAGTGTAGAAAAATTTGTACACATATTCCTCGCCGTGAGGCGACGGTAAAACCTAACGATCATAAATTATC
>JAZSIP010000053.1:0-9846 GCA_045533915.1 Eubacteriales bacterium | reverse complement strand
TTGTATTAGGACCGTCGAGGACGCCGGTCCCTACAGTGTAGAAAAATTTGTACACATATTCCTCGCCGTGAGGCGACGGTAAAACCTAACGATCATAAATTATCTTGTAGGGACCGGCGTCCTCGACGGTCCGTTGCCATTCGGTTAAATTTATGCGAACATAACACATCGACAAATCAAAATTTACATTTACATCGTAGTACCTTGTTTCATCTAAAAGTTTACACTTTGAACTTCGCCCGAGATCCTTCGTTGCGTCGCCCCAACGTTTGTCATTCTTGAGCGTAGCGAAGAATCTCGTTGGGCCGATTATAGCGGACGTGCAATGTACGCTCCTACGAAGATCAGTGGTGACGTTTTCATTCGTGGTTTGCCGTTTCGTCAAATCAAACTCCCCGATAAAGCAAAATTTGAAGGTCTATATAAATCGTTATTGAAATCTTATGACGGTAAGCGTAACATCCCCGCAGGTGACACTTTTAGGCGTACCGTTGGAATCGAGCAACAGCGAGACCGTTTTATCCTCGCCCGATATTTCGGCTTTATAAAATTTAAGTCCGTTTTCTTCGTATTTTTCAATAAACTTCAATTCTCCCTCAGACATCAAAAGCTCCGCGGCGTGTAAAAATCCTTTTGCCGCCGCTTCGCTTAAGACCTCGGCAGAGCCGAGCGTTACCTTGTATGCCCCGCCGTTCCTCTCGGCGCAAAGTCCCGAAAGACTTTCGGGAGAGGTAAAGCGTATTTGGATATCGCGCTTGGCTTTCGTGTCGGACGGCGGCGCGCCGATCGTTACCTCAGCGCAAAAGGTCTCACCGCTACACTCATAGCGTATTTCGGCAAAAAACGGCGATGATCTGTAATCGCGGGGCAGGGGATCGCGGCAAGATGAAAAAGGGAAAACGAGGAGTGAGATCATAAGT
Organism: Eubacteriales bacterium; assembly: GCA_045533915.1. Taxonomy (GTDB): domain Bacteria; phylum Bacillota; class Clostridia; order Oscillospirales; family CAG-272; genus HGM12713. The sequence continues at coordinate 8,926 of JAZSIP010000053.1, read as the reverse complement.
ACAAGTAATATTATTCTGCTTTTCAAAGTATTCCCTCCAAAAAGGTAATTAATTCTTGATATTATAATAGATTTATATGAAAAATATTGCAAAAAAATGCTTGAAAAGGGGTTGAAACAAGACAAATATTGTGATAAAATAAGGATAATAAAAATTTGCCGTTAAAAACACAAAGCAAATTTTATAAACTCAAAAAGGAGGTCAGCCAATGAAAGCCGTTTACGAAAACAGAAATGACGATCTTTATTGCCGTGATTCGCGGAAAAAGGGAAAAACTCTCGGATATATATCGCATCTTCACAACCATATCGAGCTTGCTTTTGTGAAAAGCGGAAAGACGCGCGTTTTGATCGACAGCAGCGAATATATCGTTGAGTCGGGAGACGTTATCGTCGTTTTTCCAAACCAGATACACCGCTTTGAAACGATCGAACGAGAGCAGTATATCCTTTTGCTTGTGAACCCCGACCTGCTTCCCGAATTTTCAAAGCAGTTTACGACTGCGATACCCGTTTCGAATCTGATAAAGGGAGCGGCGCTCGACAGTGAGCTGAGCTATCTTATAGAAAACGTATCCGAAACCTATTTCAGCGATTCTCCGTACAAGGATGCGATACTTCGCGGATATCTCATTGCCTTTTTCGGCAAACTTTTGCAAAGGACCGAGCTTCGCGACGTTCAGTCCTGCGACTATAATGTTTTGGGAATGATACTTAATTACTGTATCAAAAATTCTGACAAAAATCTGTCGCTTTCGGTCCTCGAAAACGAGCTTCATATAAGCAAATATTATATCTCGCACATCATGAGCAGTAAGCTCCATATAGGCTTTAACGATTATATAAACTCACTTCGCATCTCAAACGCCTGTAAATATCTGCTCCGTACCGATAAGTCGGTGACAGAGATCAGCGATATCGTCGGATTTAACACGCTGCGCACGTTTAACAGAGCGTTTTTTAAGCAAATGGGTGTTACCCCGAGTGATTACAGAGCGAAAATGTTAGCGAGTAACTCTATTCCGTCCGTTCCGATATAAAAATCGGAGAGACTTGCGATGCTTGAACTTGCGTAAGTTATAGTTGCTCTTTCCAAACAAAATTCCCACAGACCGTTTGCTTCGGTCTGTGGGAATTGTTTTTTTTATTGAATAACGGAAGATATTATTCTCTATCGACTATCATAGCGTGACCGCCCGTGAGGGTTATCATCTTGACCGCCGCGGTGCTGAAGTCCTGCGCGATAACGGTCAGAGGCTTATCGAGCGTTCCTCTCGCAAGGATCTTTACAGCCTTTGCGCTCTTTGAGACGAGCCCCTTTTCCTTTAAGGTGTCGAGCGATACCGTTTCGTTTGGAAGAAAAGCCGCGGATATCACGTCTATATTGACCTCATGTCTTTTTCCGTGAGAGGAATAGGAGGTAAATGACGCGGTGTCCGAGCTTATCTCCGTTACAGAGGCTTTCGCGTCCGCGTCGGTCATAAGATCGTTTGCCTCCTCAGCCGTTACCGCATCAAGCACGATCACTGTTTCGGGATTCGGAAGGATCTCCGAGAGAGTGGTTTTTGCGATATCCTCTTCGTTATTTTCATTATCGTCTTGGGTATCGGAGCTTGGTGCGGAGAGCCGAGACGTCTCTGACTGCGCGCTTTGAGGCTTTGATATGGCGTGAACGGGAGCGGGATCGGGCAGAGCCTGAACAGAGAGCTTTCGCTTACGTTGAGTCTTTCTCCTCCGAGCTATCTCCTCGGACAAGAGCCAAACGATAACTCCGCCCGCGCAAACGACGAGAAATCCGAGTATTACCGCCGCGGGAATTGCCCCTTCGGGTGTTATCTTTGCAAGTGCGGTTATGGGAAGAAAGGGAACGAAAGAAGCGAGAGAGGTTTCTGCTTTCGGTTGCTTTCGGCGAAGCATCAAAAACGCGATGACCGCTATTTCGATGGCGAGAATGATCGAAAGCGTAACTATCAGAGGAGTAAGGTCGACCGTTTTTTCGCTCACGATATAAAAGCTTGAAAAATGCGGGATATCAAAGGACATAACTCCTTGATCGATCTTGCACTCGAAATATTCAATGCTGTTGCCCGATCTTATATATACCACCCCGAGAACATTCTCTGTATTGAGCGTCTTTGGCAAAAGCAAGGATACCGAATACATACCGTTTATCGCCGTGTCGGAAGCGGAATATTCCATATTGAGCCCGAGCAAAACGTTTGCGCCGCGAAGAGCTTTCAGAAGCGTTTTATTTGCTGCCGTTCCGTTTGCAAGGGTAACGTTTTTTTGCTGTACAGCCTTTCTTATGAGCTTTACGGCGTTATCGTTTGATACGGGAAAGACCGAAAACGACGCATCGGATAATATCTGACCTTTTGCCGATAGGGTTGCGGCAAAGCCGTTTACTGAGGTATCAAAGCCGCTCGGGTAAGAAGAGCCTTGAATTGTGATCTGCGCCTGAGTATTTATCTTATCTTTTCGTTTAGCCTTCATAAGAGCGCAACGCTCATTAGCGATCACGTCCGCTTTGTCTCGGTCTTCGAAGAGGGAGATCTGCGATATTTCGGCTCTTGTGTGCTCGTATAGCTCTTGTATCTCTGCCCATACGTCTGCCGAGTAGCAGTCAGCGTTCTTTTTGAGCGAAAGGTAAAGCTCGTCGGTTTTTTTGAGAGCGGCTTCCTTTGCCTCGTCAAGCAGGTCGTATACCTTTCCGATATCGGATATAGCGGCATCGCGAAGCTCGAGTATGCGCTCGACAGTCATAGCTCCGTCAAGGGCAGATATGCTGTCGCTTATGATCTTTTCTATTCTTTCCCGATTTTCACTTGAATAATGCTCGGGCATTGTGAAAGATGCTTTGATAGAGTCGGCTGAGCTTGTCCTCGCTCCTGCGCATTCGGAAGCGTAAGCGTCCGAGCGTGTCTTACCGATATCCTCAAGCGCCAACGCTTTAAGGGAGTCAAGCTCGTTCCAACCGCTCGAATTATCCGAGGCGTTGTTCTCAAAGCTCTTTGAGATAGCGTCAAGCTTTGAGAGAAATTCTTCGCTTGCGTTCTGTACGGAATAATTTATAAAGGAATAGCCGTTTATTTCGGCTTTCGTGTCCGAGACCTTTTTCTTTATCTCCTCGATAAACTGCCGCTTTCCCTCGGCTAAAGAGGCGCTTTCGGCTTTTGCTTTCAGAGAGGATCGCTTCTCCTCGAAATCGTTTACTATATTGTCAAGCGCCGTCTTGTCCGTAGCGGTTGCCGCCAGATTGCAGGAGGCTAAAAGAAGGTCGGCTTCACCCTTAAGAACGGTCTTTGACGCGGCGTTAAGCGCGCGAAGTCCGTCTATTTCTTCTTTCAGAATACGGACACTTGCGCGCATCTCCTCTCCCTTTTTCTGACATTCTATTCTGAATACGGCACTGTCGCGGATCAGGTGTATCCTTTCGATATTTGCTTCCGCGCTTATCGTTTTTTCAGCCTCCGCGACCGTTTTTATGACGTCAGAGAGGGAACAACCGTTCGCCGCAAGGCGAACTCTGGCTATCGCATCGTGTTTTTCGATGGAAAGCTCTGCTTCGGCGATTATCCTTTCGAGCGCTTTAGGGAGAGACAGCTCGCCCGCGGACGAAGAGATTATAGCGTTCGCGCCCGTTCTGTAAGCTGACGCGAGATCCGTCTTTGATCCTATGTCATAGCTTTGGAAGAACTGAGAGTTTGTAGTGACGGAAGCATATTTTTTCTGTAAAACGCCAAGCGCCTCAGCGCGCAGAAGATGATCGTCGGCTTGTGATTTCAGGACGTAGGGGGCAAGATCATTGGAAAGATTTTTTAGCATATTTATAAGGACGGACGCATCGTCTCCCGTTGCTTTTTGATTTATGCAGAGCTCTGTGAGCGCCTTGTACTTTTCGTTTAAAGACTGCTTTTTCTCTTTCAGCTTTTCTGCGGTGAGGACGTCGTTCTTAAAGATCGAGTCGTATTCGCTCATAGCCTTTTCAAGAAGAGCGCGGTCGTTTTCTCCAATGCTTGTGTCCTCCAATATTGTTTTGTGATCGATGCAAAAGCGCTCGGCTTTTGCGTCGCACAAGAGATCCTCAAGCAAAAGGCGTCCGTTTTTGAGCAAAGCGTTCAGAGTCTCATTTGCGTCGCTCCTCGACATATCGACGCTTGTCATTCCTCCGTCTATAATGATATAGATGTTTTTCTTTGCGTGATCGGTAAGCCTGTCCGAGATATCCTTTGCGGGCAGATACAGAATGTCTTCAATAGATTGCTTGCAGGCGGCATAATGGCGATACCACGATATGCGGAATGACGCGCGGAGGTACTCTTCGTCCATAGCGATAGCCGCCGAGCATCTGTCAAGAATACCGCCGTCGTCGGTGTATTCGGAAATAAGACCCAAGAGGTCGGTGTTCGTCTCGCTCACCGAAATAAGAGCGGCTACCTTGTCCTTGGTCTGAGCTCTGTAGAGCTCTGTCCGATAGTTTGCCAGATTTTTTGATATGGGGGCAAAAACACCTGCGGCAGTACTCTCCGCGGCGTCCTTTTCAAACTGCTTTTTCAATCCTTCGCGGTAAGAGAAAACGTATTTGCTCGGAGAGGGTATCTCCTTGTCCAAGATCTCCTTTGCCGCGCTTATGAGAGCATCGTTGATATCCTTTGCGCTAAGGCTTTCATCAACGTGTATATTTCCGTCGACCTTCGAGAAAAAAGCTTTTACGGAGGAATTTTCAAGAAATCCCGCATCGTTTCCTTTAATAATTACGTATACCTTTTTTAGCTCATCTGCCGCGCCGTCTCTGCCGCGCTGAAGAGCTACCACGCGCATCACTTCATTATAGATCGATAGAAACTGCGCGCCGTCTATCCCTGAGTACGAGCATAGCTCTATCTTTGCTACTCCGTTCTGAAGAATAGCCGAGGTCTTCTCTCCGTCGTCCGTCCGCGCGGCACTGTGTATCAGCTCGCGGAACACTGTTCGGTTCATTTCGGCGCACATCGTGTTTGAAAAATCCGTTCCGTCCGCAAGATCCGTATCAGAGGTCTTTGCGTCGAGCTTTTCGCGAAGCTCGGCGTGCTTTGCAAGGACCGTTTGATTCGGGGAAGCGTTCGTGTGCAGATTAGCTATCCACGATATCTTTCCCGCAAGCTTTCCTTTTGCCAAGATCAGATCAAATTGCTTTGTAAGATCGGTAGTTTGCGCCTCTTGTGTAGCATTAAGATCGTAAGCTTGCTTTGAATATTCTCCTATGATCGCGTTGGTTTTGTGTGAGATCGGCTTGCCGTTGGCTGTGTCGAGCGCAAGATACATCTCCATTTCTGCATCAAGCTCGTCCCTAACGGCTCTGCATTTTGCGTAATTCATTTCGAGCACCGTTTCCGAGGCGGATACGGGCAGAATACCGACAGACGCAAGAAGTGTGAGGCATAAAAGGGCTAAAACGATAAGTGAAGATCTTTTTCTGTTCATTATGTGAACCTCCGTGGCATAAGTTTATAAATTGCTAAATATATGTTAGTATTATACCATTTTATACCATTTTAGTCAATAAAAGTAAATATCGTTTAATGGAAAAATAAGTAAATTTTTTAATTTTTCAAAAGTCCCTCGGACGATATAGGTCGAAGGCTGTAAACACTTGGCACAGTTTGTTTTTTTGAATAAAGTCGTGTCATAATAAAAAGCTTTAAGTAATAAAATTGCGGTTGGTCGGTGAGCGTTGATCACGATCAACGCTCACCTCCGTCAACAAATCGTTTCGCGGTTGCGTCCCGCGAATTGCTGCGCAAACCGATTTGTTGCGTCGGGGGACGCGGGGATGCGTTCGACCCTTTCTTGAAAGAAAGGGTCGAGCCCCAAAGAACTTCCTAAAAGTATTTTTAAAATAGCCTTAACGTCTATGCAAAGCCTTATTTTTGAAAGTTTTTGAGGGGTCAAGGGGAACTTTTTATAAAAAGTTCCCCTTGCGCGTCCTCCCCTATAGATCAAAATTTAATATTTGCAGATTTTGTTAAAAATATTGCAATTAAAAATAAAATCTGTTATAATATAAAATGCAGTATTATGCAAAAAGAAACATTGAAAGGATAATAATAAAATGAAGGCGGTAATAACAGTAGTTGGACATGACAGCAAGGGTATTATTGCAAAGGTAAGCACAAAATGCGCTGAGCTTGGCGCTAATATCGTAGAGATATCCCAAAGCGTACTTAAAGAATATTTCGCTATGATCATGGTCGTCGATATAGAGGGCGTGACTGTTCCGTTTACGGAGATGGTAGATATTATGCAGAAGCTCGGGGAAGAGAACGGACTCGATATCCGCGCTATGCACGAGAATATCTTTAACTCAATGCACAGGATCTGAGGTAGCGCTATGATAAATATGCATGATATTCTCGAAACTATAAATATGATCAAGGACGAAAACCTCGATATCCGAACGATCACTATGGGTATATCCCTTTATGATTGCGCTTCGGACAGCGTGGACGTTGTCTGCGACCGTATTTACGACAAGATAACCACACGCGCTGAAAAGCTCGTATCGACGGGCTGTGATATCGAAAAGGAGCTTGGTATCCCGATAATCAACAAGCGTGTGTCGGTCACTCCTATCTCGCTCGTCGGCGGTAAGTACTCTCCCGAGGACTACGTTAAGATAGCTCATACGCTCGACAGAGCGGCGAATACCCTCGGTATCAACTTTATCGGCGGATACAGCGCTCTCGTTCAAAAGGGCTTTACGAACAACGCGGCAAATCTTATCGAATCGCTTCCGCAGGCGCTTTCCGAGACGAATCTCGTTTGCTCGTCTGTAAACGTAGCGTCTACAAAGGCGGGTATAAATATGGACGCCGTTGCCAAGATGGGTAAGATAATAAAGGAAACGGCATATCTTACAAGAGATAAGGAATCCATCGGCTGCGCGAAGCTCGTCGTGTTCGCGAACGTTCCCGAGGATAATCCCTTTATGGCGGGAGCTTTCCACGGTGTCGGCGAGGCGGAGACGGTAATAAACGTCGGCGTTTCCGGACCGGGTGTTGTAAACTCTGCCGTTCGCAGAGCGGGACTTTGCGACTTTACCGAGCTTGCCGAGATAATCAAAAAGACGGCGTTCAAGATAACCCGTATGGGTCAGCTCGTTGCTACCGAGGCTTCAAAGAGACTCGGCGTACCTTTTGGTATCGTTGACCTCTCACTCGCGCCCACTCCTGCTGTCGGCGACTCTGTCGCTCACATACTTGAGGGTATGGGAATCGAAAAGTGCGGCGGACACGGAACGACGGCGGCTCTCGCTCTCCTCAATGACGCGGTCAAGAAGGGCGGAGTAATGGCGTCCTCGCAGGTCGGCGGACTTTCGGGCGCGTTCATTCCCGTATCCGAGGACGCGGGTATGATAGACGCGGTAAAGGTCGGCGCGCTCTCGCTTGAAAAGCTCGAGGCTATGACGGCGGTCTGCTCGGTCGGACTTGATATGATAGCTATCCCAGGTGACACTCCCGCCGAGATAATCTGCGGAATCATTGCCGATGAGATATCCATCGGCGTTGCGAATACAAAGACCACGGCTGTCCGCGTTATTCCCGCGTATGGCAAGAAGGCGGGCGACTCTGTGGAGTTCGGCGGTCTGCTCGGATACGCGCCTATAATGAAGCTCAGCGAGTATTCTTGCGCGGACTTTATCTCAAGAGGCGGACGTATCCCCGCGCCTATACATTCGCTTAAGAACTGATATTTATTATAAATTATAAAAGGAGACAAAATGGGTAAGATAGCTGTTTTGATACCTTGTTATAACGAGGCTCTTACTATCGAAAAGGTGGTCAAGGATTACCGCGAGGTATTGCCCGAAGCAGATATTTACGTTTACGATAATAACTCAAAGGACGGTACGGACGAGGTCGCGAGAGCGGCGGGCGCTATCGTTCGCTATGAGTATAGACAGGGAAAGGGTAACGTTATTCGCTCTATGTTCCGCGATATCGATGCCGATTGCTATCTTATGATAGACGGTGACGATACCTATCCCGCCGAAAACGCAAGAGAGATGTGCGATCTCGTGCTTGATAAGGGTGTTGATATGGTCATCGGTGACCGCTTGTCCTCGACTTATTTTACCGAAAATAAGCGCCCGTTCCATAATGTCGGAAATAAAAGCGTTCGCTTCCTTATCAATCATATATTCAAGAGCGACGTTAAGGATATTATGACTGGATACCGCGCGTTCAGTAAGATATTCGTCAAGAATTTCCCCGTGCTTTCAAAGGGCTTTGAGATAGAGACCGAAATGACTATTCACGCGCTTGATAAGAACTTCCTCTTGCAAGAAGTTCCCGTTCAGTACCGCGACCGCCCCGAAGGAAGCGTTTCAAAGCTTAATACAGTCAGCGACGGTATGAAGGTGCTTATGACGATATTCCGTCTCTTCTCGGAGTATCAGCCCCTTAAATTCTTCTCGCTTTGGGGACTTCTCAGCATCCTTGTAGGCGGCGGATTCTTCGTTCCCGTTCTCGTCGATTATATAAGAACAGGCTACGTCGACCGATTCCCAACTCTCTTCGCTTGTATCGGTATGTTTATCGTCGCCGCGCTCCTCTTTATGTGCGGTATTATCCTCCACGTAGTCGCTAAAAAACACCGTATGCTCTTCGAGCTTATGCTTAATCGAAAGGATTATTAGAGACGCGGTTTATGTTACTTTCTTCTTTCGCGAAAGAAGAAAGTAACCAAAGAAGAAAGCATTGCAGGGGGTTATTTATAAATAACCTTTTGTGATAACTAAATTTGTTTAGTTTTTCTCTATGGAAGAAAGTGGTCGTGACGCCACGAATAAATTTGCTTACGCAAATTTATTCGCCACCGACCACACTTTCTTTGGGTAAACAAAAATAAAAAATTCTATTTAAAGAAAATACGCCCAATGTTATTTT
>JAZSIP010000061.1:0-6785 GCA_045533915.1 Eubacteriales bacterium | reverse complement strand
GAGGGATTGGTGAAACAGTATATTTTTTAAGTTCCAATCCCTCAGTCTCGCATTCGCTCGACAGCTCCCTTTACACAAGGGAGCCTTTATTTGTGCAATTTGATACTTTGGTTTTCTAAAATAAGCTTTGTCAGTAGCCTGGACGGTTATGTGTGTGAACACATGACCGTCCCTTTTTGTTACGTTGTTTTATTTTTCACTCATCTTTGGATAAAGCGAGATTATGTAGTCGGGATAAGCAAGTATCTCGTCCTTTGTTACGGGTGTTATTTGATCCGCGATATCATCGCTAAAGAACCAGCCCGTATTGTTCGGTGATTCCTTGAGCGCAAACGAAGCCGCATAGTGCTCTGTAGGATAAATGACCTCGGTCGACTCTATCTTTCCGTTCGCATAATATTGAACGAGCTTCGATCTTTCATTTCCTATATTATAATACGTAAGCGCGGGAGCTTCAAAACTTTCGCATTTCGGCTTATACACCGTATCTGACGTATGAATATAAAGGTCTCCCTTTATCGAAAGCTGGGTACTATACCGCATCTCAATCGTTCCGTCTTCTGATATCGAATAATCTGTAATAATATTAAAGGACTGTATAGGCTCTTCCTTGATAATTTTATCGCCCTCGTACAAAACACAGTTTCCGTTTCCGTCGACCGCGATATATCCGCCGTCAGAAATTGCCGTAATACGGCTATACGAATAATCGATTATCTGCTTGAGCTTGGAATTTCTGTTTTCAAGAACACCAACTCCGCCGCGCAACGATACGACAAAGCGTCCATTTTCAAGCGAATAAATATTGTCGTAATAAGGAGCGAGTATCATATTTCCGTCCTTATCGTAAAGGCCCTTATTTCCGCCCTCCGATTCAACCAGATAATAAAGCAGCGTATCATCTGCGCTGTCATATATGATATCCTTTATTCTGTACGGAACAGATGCCGCCTCCGCAAGCACGCTTGAATCATTTAATCTGAAGACGCGTGACGCACCCGTACCGTTCAGAACAAGACAATTATCTTTTTCAAAAAAGGTGAACGGATCGGATCTTAGAAGATTCATTCCGACCTCGGCTATCCTTAACGTTCCGTTATTAAAGCTCTCGGACGAGTAATAAGCCGAACGGTAAAGAGCGTAATACCGCACATTGCTCGTCGTTCCCTCGTTATCTTCATATCTGCGTGCGCTTAAAAGCAGAATGGGCATTCCGCTCTTATCGTCATAAACGTCGGAGACCATAAACGCATAGCCCTCATAATTTATATAAAGTTTTGCGAAGTCACTCTCCGTACAAACCAATCTTCCCGCCTTTTGATTCGATATGGGATCTATTATATCGTATCCGCCTCTTTCAAAGGAAACGCATCTCGACCAATATATTCCCGCCTGTAAGTACGTCTGGACGATATCAAACGGATCGCTCAACGGATTTGCGGCAAACGGCGTACATATACGCAAGACCGTTTTTCCGTCCTTCATATCGGTCAAAATAAAAGATCCATCCACGATCTCGGTCTGCTCATTTGCGTAGTGCTTTGAGACGACCGCACCGCTCTCAAAATTCATCAGCGAAGCCTTTGCTCCCGCCTTTGTAAAATAATAAGAATTGCTGTTATTCGTTTGAACGTTATAAGCTTCACTCTTGAATACGTATATATTTTCCGATGAAAGCTCGGCTTGTAAAACAAGATCCGAGTACGGAGTCTGAACAAGAACATCAGCGTTTGCGTTCAAATAAACACACTCTCCGTTCTCAAGCGTTCCCTGTAGAATACCGCTCTCCTGCTCTGTGATCTCCTTGCATTTTACTATATTGCCGTCGAGTGCGCGGCAAACAGCCATACCGCCCGCGCGGACAGGAAGCGTTATTGCTCCCAGATACGTCTGCACCACAGAAATATCGTATTCGGCATCGCTGAGCGTAAAAATACCGTTAGCCGAGAAAATATCGAGCACGTTAGCGCTCAGCTTTTCATCGTATCTCAGAAGCGTTCCGAAGGTATCCGATACCTTTTTCATTGATTCGCTTCCCTTTGCTATCAATTCTCCGCTCAAAGAATAGATCGCATTTTCAGCAACGTCTATAAAATACGTCTTTTTTTGCTTTTTGCCGTCGGTAAAGGTCACCGTATCGAGATATTCCGAGCTTACGATAAACGTACCGTCATCGCAATAAAGACTTTTGCTTTTTTCCGAGTTCTCGTCAGTTACCAATAAATGAGTATAAAGGATCTTATCCTCATATTTTTGAGGTGATATCTCCAAAAACGGTGTCATACTCAGATCGCTTCCCGATTTGCGTGACAGTCCCGAATCTATCTTAAGCAGAGAGATCGCCGCCTTGCGAGAGGTCGTGTTGTTTACAAACGTAAGGTACGGAAGTTTTACTTCGTCAAGAGAATAGTTGTCTCCGACTATCGTATATTCCTCTCCCGTAGAGGTGATCAGATAATAGCTCGCACTGTCGGGCTTATGCGCTATATAATAGTCAAATAAAACAAGATCGCTTCCGCTCTTAGCTCCCGCGGTCTCGATATCCTCGTAATAATCGTTTACGCTTTTCAGAAAGATGTAGCCCTGACTGAGCTTCTCTCCGTCCTTTTCAAGATAAAAAAGTCCGTCTTCTCCGACGATGTTCACTCCGTTATAGCTTACGTTTGCGATATGATCGTATTTTATCTTTTCAATATAATCCTTTTTTAACAAGAGTGTCAAAGCGATCGCCGCCAATATCAGAAAAGCAGCAACGCTCGACAAAATTATTATAGTTTTCTTTTTCATAGCATCGTTTTCCTCCGCTTGTTTTTTGCAAATTTTATTAACATTATTATATACCCGCAAAAGTAATTTGTCAAGAGCGGGTATTTTTGTGCATAAAAGAATAATTATACATAAAAAAAGCATTTTTATTTAAAAATTTTAAAAAATATTTAAAATTATCATTTTTCCTCTTTACTTATTCGAAGATTTGTGGTATCATAAAGGGTGGAAAAAAATAAATAACTAAATGGAGGTTATTGAATCATGGCAATTCAAAGAAAAAAGATGTCCATGGATGGTAACACCGCGGCGGCGCACGTTTCTTATGCGTTCACTGAGGTTGCTGCTATCTATCCCATTACGCCTTCTTCCGTAATGGCAGAGCTGACTGACTCTTGGTCGGCTACGGGACTCAAGAACATCATGGGCGAAAACGTCAAGGTGATGGAAATGCAGTCTGAGGCAGGTGCGGCAGGTACCGTTCACGGTTCTCTTGCAGCTGGCGCTCTCACTACGACCTATACGGCTTCTCAGGGTCTTCTTCTGATGATTCCTAATATGTATAAGATCGCAGGTGAGCTTCTTCCCTGCGTAATTCACGTATCCGCTCGTTGCGTAGCTTCTCACGCGCTTAACATCTTCGGAGATCACTCCGACGTTTATGCGTGCCGTCAGACAGGCTTCGCTATGCTCGCTGAGTCCAATCCTCAGGAGGTTATGGACCTCGGTGCTGTTGCTCACCTTTCTACCATCAAGGGAAGAGTTCCTTTCGTAAACTTCTTCGACGGTTTCCGTACTTCTCACGAGATCCAGAAGATCGAGACTTGGGACTACGCTGACCTCAAGGAAATGGTAGATATGGACGCAGTCGCTGAATTCCGCGCTCGTTCGCTTAACCCCGAGCATCCCGTTCTCCGCGGATCTGCTGAAAACGGCGATATCTTCTTCCAGCACAGAGAGGCTTGCAACCGTTACTATGATGCTCTTCCCGCTATCGTTGAAGAGTACATGGACAAGGTAAACGAGAAGATCGGTACAAACTACAAGCTCTTCAACTACTACGGCGCTCCCGATGCTAGCAGAGTTATCATCGCTATGGGATCTATCTGCGACGTAGCAGAGGAAGTTATCGATTACCTCACCGCTAAGGGTGAAAAGGTTGGTCTTGTTAAGGTAAGACTTTACCGTCCTTTCGTTGCAGAGAAGCTCATCGAAGCTATCCCCGCAACCGCTAAGAAGATCGCGGTTCTTGACAGAAACAAAGAGCCCGGCTCTCTCGGTGAGCCTCTCTACCTCGACGTTGTTAATGCTCTCGCACAGGGCGGCGTAAGCGCAAAGGTAGTTGGCGGCCGTTACGGTCTCGGATCTAAGGATACTCCTCCTTCTTCTATCTTCGCTATTTACGATGAGCTCGCTAAGGATGCTCCCAAGAACGGCTTCACCATCGGTATCGTTGATGACGTTACGGGAACTTCTCTTGACGAAAAGCCCGCTCCCGACACCGCAGCAGCAGGTACTATCGCTTGTAAGTTCTGGGGTCTCGGCGGAGACGGAACCGTTGGAGCTAACAAGAACTCCATTAAGATCATCGGTGACCACACCGACAAGTTCATTCAGGCATACTTCCAGTATGACTCCAAGAAGACCTCCGGTATCACCATCTCGCACCTTCGTTTCGGTGATAACCCCATCAAGTCTCCTTACTACATAAACAAGGCAGACTTCGTTGCTTGTCACAACTCCGCATACCTCAAGAAGTATGACATGATCAGCGACGTTAAGCCCGGCGGAACGTTCCTCCTTGACTGCGCTTGGAGCGTAGACGAGCTCGACGCTAACCTTCCCGAAAAGGTAAAGGGATATATCGCTAACAACAACATCAAGTTCATAATCATCGACGCTACCACCATCGCTACAAAGCAGATCGGTAACGCAAAGGTTAAGAACACAGTTCTTCAGTCTGCATTCTTCTCACTTGCTAACATTCTTCCTAAGGACGAGGCTATCAAGTATATGAAGGAAGCAGCATACAAGTCCTACATCAAGAAGGGTCAGGCTATCGTTGACCTCAACCATGCGGCTATCGACGCAGGTGCTGACGCTTACGTTGAAGTAAACGTTCCTGCTTCTTGGAAGAATGCAGGCGTTGACGCTCCCAAGGCTGCTTTCGAGAGTCCTCGCGCAGATCTCCAGAGCTTCGTAAACAACGTAGTTACTCCCGTAAATGCAATGGCAGGAGACAGTCTCCCCGTTTCCGCATTTACCGCATATGTTGACGGTACTTTCCCGCAGGGATCTACCGCTTCTGAGAAGAGAGGCGTTGCAGTATCCGTTCCTTCATGGAATCCCGATGCTTGTATCCAGTGTAACAACTGTGCGTTCGTATGTCCTCACGCTTGTATCCGTCCCTTCGCTATGACCGAAGAGGAGGCTGCAAACGCTCCCGCGGCTACGAAGTTCTCCGCAAAGCCCGTTATCAAGACAAACTACAAGTTCACAATGTCCATCTCTCCCGCAGACTGTATGGGTTGTACGCTTTGCGTAAAGGCTTGTCCTGTAAACAACAATCCTAAGATGGGAACTGCTATCGAGATGGTTCCTGCCGCTACTCAGGCAGATCAGCAGGCTCCTTGGGATTACGCTGTTGCTAACGTATCCGAGAAGAAAGAGCTTATCAACACGACCGTTAAGGGCTCACAGTTCAAGCAGCCGCTTCTCGAGTTCTCGGGATCTTGCGCAGGATGTGCTGAAACCTCTTACGCTCGTCTTATCACACAGCTCTTCGGTGAGTCTATGTATATCTCCAACGCAACAGGTTGTTCTTCCATTTGGGGTGGCTCTGCTCCCGCAACTCCTTACACGGTAAACCGTGAGAGCGGACGCGGTCCTGCTTGGGCTAACTCACTCTTCGAGGACAACGCTGAGCACGGTCTCGGTATCCACCTCGGTCAGAAGACCATTCGCGAAAAGCTCATCCGCAAGGTTGAGGCTATGATGGCTTCCGACAAGGCATCTGACGAATTCAAGGCTGCCGCACAGGCTTACCTTGATACCAAGGATAGCTCCAAAGCTAACGTTGAGCCTACAAAGGCACTTATCGCAGAGCTTGAAAAGGCTGCTGCTGCAGGTTGCCCCACAGCTACTGAGGTTCTCGCTGAAAAGACCTACCTCGGCAAGAAGTCCACTTGGATCTTCGGCGGAGACGGTTGGGCATACGATATCGGATTCGGCGGTCTTGACCACGTAATCGCTTCTGGCGAGGACGTAAACATCATGGTATTCGATACCGAGGTTTACTCCAACACCGGTGGACAGGCTTCTAAGGCTTCCAACATCGGTCAGGTTGCTCAGTTCGCTGCTGCAGGTAAGGCAATCGGCAAGAAGAACCTTGCGGAGATCGCTATGTCCTACGGCTACGTATACGTTGCTCAGGTCGCTATGGGCGCTGATATGAATCAGCTCCTCAAGGCTCTCACTGAGGCTGAGGCTTACAACGGACCTTCCATCATCATCGGCTACGCTCCTTGTGAAATGCACGGCATTAAGGGAACGATGCAGAACTGCCAGCTCGAAATGAAGAAGGCAGTTGAGGCAGGCTACTGGCAGATGTTCCGTTACAATCCTGCTGCTAAAGGCAAGAAGTTGACCATCGACTCCAAGCCCGCAACAGCAAGCTACGTTGACTTCATCAAGTCTGAAAACCGTTACGCTCGTCTCGTTCAGACCTTCCCCGAAAAAGCAGAAGCTCTCTTCGCTAAGGGTGAGGAAAACGCAAAGGCTAAGTACGACAGACTCGTCAAGATGGCTGATCTTTACGAATAATTCGTAAGCTTTTAAATAAAAATATCCCCTCGGAAATGATGGGTGTTCGTAAAACAGTTAAACCAAAAATTTAACTATTTTACGGCATCTGTCAGACGGGGTTGGTAATCAACAACGAAAAATGAGTGATGCCAGGTCGAAAGACCGAGCATCACTCATTTTTTATCTTAACGCTTTTTCTTTTGATATTATGGAGG
>JAZSIP010000036.1:0-7366 GCA_045533915.1 Eubacteriales bacterium | reverse complement strand
GTTTTTTGGTGACCCACCGGAGACTCGAACTCCGGACCCCTTGATTAAAAGTCAAGTGCTCTACCGTCTGAGCTAGTGGGTCATATATTGCGCTACCAATATATGATACCACAATATGAAGATTTTGTCAAGAATTTTGTTGTTGTGTTTTTTAACAAAAAATCTTATTATTTTTTTGTTGTTATGTCTATCTTGCAATGTGTTTAAACAATTTTTCGTATCTCGTCGGCAAGTCTTGCCACACTTTCAGGCAATAGCTCGGGAAGTGGGATATGATTATCATCGGATTCCTCAAAATCCTGTGAATTTATATGACTTCTTATCATTTTGACAAAAAACTTATCAATTCCCTTAAGCTTTTCCGGCTTCAATTCTCCACCGAAGCAATGGATCCCAAGTGAAAACTCTATCTTCTTTGGCAACTGAGTATCTATATAATCCTCGAGTTCGGAAGGAAATCCGCAACAGAAGAAAAACGCTGACGGCTTTTTATTTATGCTGTCAAGATTTGCTTTCAGATACGTTTTCAGGCGTTTATTTATATGACCGAAGCGAACAGATCCGCCTATTACCAACGCATCATACGCGTCGGGTGTAGGAAGCTCAGACACCGCTCCCGCATCGCAAAGAGTTACCTCACACCTATCTTCTATTTTTTCTTTAAGCATTTCAACGCATCTTCTTGATGCGCCGCCGTGTGTAGTATATATCACCAATACTTTCATTTTTCCTCCAAAAATCAATAGTTATACCGATTTTTTATTTATACGTTTATTTCCAGAGCCTCCTCGAGTATCTTTGAGAGCCGCCTGTTAAGTCCCGATTTAGATATCGGAGGCTCATGCAAAAGAGCAAGTTCGGACAAAGATGCTGAGTCGTATTCAAGTCTTAGCTCCGCGGTCCTCTTCAATTCCTCTGAAAGCGCCTCAAACCGTCCGGATGCCTTGAGTGATTCTATTGCGTTTATATGCTTTTGAGAAGCATCGACCGATCTCGATATATTTCTCGCAACACAATTGGTAGCCCTGTTCTCGTTATTTCTGATATCTCTCTCGACCCACGTATTAGTAACATCAAAGCTCGAACGAGTTCCACCTATGTAATAAACGATCCCCGAAATATCTCCGTTGGATTTATAATAAAGCCCTATGCTCTTTCCTCGCGATATTTTTTTAGGCGCGCCTACCGTTTTTTCAAGAAGATAGGCGAGTCTGTCTGCTCTTATTTCTTTGGATACAGAAAATTCCAGATAGTAGCTTTTTTTAGGATCACTGAGCGTAGCGGCAGCAATGAATACGCCTCGCAAAAAGCTCTCCTTACAGCTTCCGCAATTAAAGTTAAGGAGATCCCAGAGCGGACGCTCGTCGGTTGAATCTATAGCTTTTATCATTTTGCACAAAGACGGACACTCGGCAATAACAGTATAATACACCCGTCCCGCCCTTGCTGTTTCCTCTATTTCCGAGGTTGCGGAATATCGTGACTCAAGCAAAAAAACCGCGTATTCAGCACTGTGAGCGCTTTTAAAGGTTGCCTTAACGTATCTGTCGTCTATTGCCTCGGCATTACAGAAAAGTCCGCACAGCAAAGCTTTTCTGCAACAGTTTTTTCCTACGTTCAGAGCAACGAGCTCCTCGCATACATCAGTCGTAAAAGACATATCTTTCTCCGTTTTTTATCATTCTATAACGCGAACTTCTCGCTCTAAAGTTACGCCAAATCTATCATAAACTCGTTTGCGCACCTCATTTTCAAGCGCAAGTATATCGTAAGCGTTCGCATTTCCCTTATTGATTATAAAGCCGGCGTGCTTCACCGACACCGCGGCATCGCCAACCGAAAAACCCTTCAGACCGCAGTCCTCTATGAGCTTTCCCGCAAAATATCCCTCGGGACGTTTAAAGTAGCTTCCCGCACTCGGCATTTCAAGAGGCTGCTTTTCGCGGCGCGACCTCATATTCTCGCGCATTCTTTCTTCTATCTCTGCCCTGTTTCCGCTTTTTAGCTCAAATACAGCTTCAAGGCAAACAAGACCTCCGCGCATATATATACTCTCTCTGTAATCAAAATCGTGCTCCGAGAGTGACAATCGCAGTATTTTATCTTTTTCAACGTCATAGCAAAGGCTCTCTGCAAGCACGTCGGAAACTGCTCCGCCGTATGCCCCCGCGTTCATATACACAGCGCCTCCGACTGTTGCGGGAATACCGTATGCAAATTCAAGTCCTGAAAGGCTTTCTTTAGCGGCGGAGCTCGAAAGCGACGTAATAAGCACACCCGCCTGTGCTCGTATCCTTGTGTTCTCAACGTTAAAGCGCTTCATACTTCGTGTAAGGATAACAGCTCCGTCAAAATACTCCTTTGCGAAAAGAAGATTTGAGCCATTGCCGACAATTTCGGTGCGCACGTTTTTATCTTTAAGTATCTTTAAAGCAAATACGAATTGCTCCGTAGTATTCGGAAAGACAGCAAGTGAGGCTATAGAGTCCACGCGAAAGGACAATGAGCTTTTCAGCGAATAATTTTCTTTTACCTCAACACCGTTTTGCAAAAGCGTTTCTATCAAGGCTCTGTCGATCATGAGTCCTCCCGTGTTATTATATCGTATATTTCATCATAGCTTCTTGCCACGTATGTAATATCCATATCCGACGGTATCGTCTTCCCTGTCGGTTCAAACCAACAGGTATCTATTCCGAAATTTATTCCGCCTAAGATATCTGAGGTCAGCGAATCTCCGACTATTAAGGTCCTCGATTTATTAAAATCGGGGATCTTACTTGCGACGTACTCAAAATATCTCACATCGGGCTTTTCGAAGCCTACACTGTCGGAAACAAAAACCTCTTTGATATATTTCAGTAACGGAACACGCGAAAAACGACCTTTTTGAATAACCTCGACTCCATTGGTTACGATATACAAAGGAAATCTTTCGGAAAGCTTTTTACAGAGTTCCTCAGCTCCGTCAAAAAGATAACCCTTTTGTGCTAACTTTTGCTTATAAACATTCGCCATTTTTTCGGTATCTACCGAAAACGAAAAACGTTCGCAAAATATCTCAAAGCGGCGAACAAGAAGCCTCGGCTTTGTTATCTCCTTGCGCTCAAGCATTTTCCAAAGGCTATCGTTTATTTTACTGTATTCTCGCACCAACGTATCGTTCGGCTCTATTCCCATAAACTCCATAGTTTCACGAACCGCCTCAAATTCACCCTTATGGAAATCCATAAGCGTTCCGTCGGCATCAAAAAGTATAATATCGTATTTCATACGAGTCTCCTTTTTATATCGGTCAATTATATTATACTATTTATTTCGGATTTTTTCAACCGCTCTTTTAAATAAATTGTAAAATACTTAAATATTACTTGAAAATTTTTCATAAATGCGATATAATAATAGAGTATATAAATTTGCAAAGGAGACCTCCCTATGAGAAAAAATATAAATATCGGATTATGTGGTTTTGGCGCTATGGGAAAGGTTCATTCCTTTGCCGTAAACAATCTTGATTTTTACTATAAAGATCTTCCCTTTTCCGCTTGTGTAAAAGGGCTTTGCACGACTAATGCCGAAAGATCAAAAAGCATTGCCGAGCTTTATGGTTTCGGATATGCTGCAAAAAACGAAGACGAACTTATCTCGGACAAGAGCATTGACGTAATAGATATCTGCACGCCGAATATATATCATTTTGAGACTATAAAAAAAGCTATTGCGGCGGGCAAACACATCTACTGTGAAAAGCCTCTTTGCGTTACGGCTGACGAGGCACGCGAGGCCGCATCTCTCGCACAAAAAAGCGGACTTATCTGCAATATCGTTTTTAACAACCGTCACTTAGCTCCAATAAAACGCGCAAAACAACTTATAGACGAAGAACGTATCGGACGTATCCTTTCGTTCTCAGCGGAATATCTGCACAACAGCTGTACCGATGTAAACCGTCCTGCAGGCTGGAAGCAAAACAAGGAAATCTGCGGAGGCGGTGTTTTGTTTGACCTCGGCTCTCACGTTATCGACCTTATCCGTTTTCTTTGCGGAGAATTCTGTGAAGTAAGCGGAAGATCGCAGATAGGTTTTGCGTCTCGCAAGGGTATGAACGGTGAGACTTGGAACACAAACGCTGACGAAGCCTTTTATATGACGGCTCTTCTTGAGTGCGGTGCTATGGGAACGATAACTGTCAGTAAGCTTATAAACGGCGCAAATGACGATCTGTCTTTTGCTATTTACGGAGAAAAAGGCTCTCTTCGTTTCTCTCTTATGCAACCAAACTATCTATATTTCTACGATGCGACCGAAAAGCCCTCCGATTTTGGCGGAAACACGGGATATACGGCAATAGAATGTGTTGGAAGATATGCCGCTCCGGGCGGTACGTTCCCGTCACCGAAAGCTCCGTCCGATTGGCTTCGCGGTCACGTCGGATCAATGTACGAATTTTTAAATTCGGTCTATACGGAAAAGATCAGCGCTCCCACCTTCCTTGACGGTTGCCGTGTACAAGAAATAATGGAAGCCGCTTACCGCTCTGACAGAACGGGAGCTTTTGAAAAGGTTGAGAGGAAATAAATTATGCACGTATACGGAATAACAGGTCCAAGCGGATCGGGAAAATCTATACTCAGCAAATATATGACAAAAAACGGTGTAGCTCACATTGACGCGGACCGCGTTTATCACGAGCTTCTTGTACCTCCCTCTCCCGTGCTTGATGCGCTCAGAGAGGCTTTTGGCGACAAGATATTAAACGCAGATGGGAGTCTTGACAGAACCGCGCTTTCGGCTATCGTTTTCAACGACAAGGAAAAACTTGCACTGCTCAACAAGACGGTTCTTGCTTTTGTTCTTGAAGAAATAAGAAGAATGATAAAAGCGCTTGAAAAAGACGGATTCTCCGCGGTCGCGGTTGACGCGCCCACGCTTATCGAATCGGGTTTCCACAAGGAATGTGACACTGTAATATCCGTGCTTTCACCAAAGGAGCTTCGTATCGAGCGTATAATGGAGCGCGACGGCTTATCAAGAGAAAAGGCGACCGAGCGCACTAAC
Organism: Eubacteriales bacterium; assembly: GCA_045533915.1. Taxonomy (GTDB): domain Bacteria; phylum Bacillota; class Clostridia; order Oscillospirales; family CAG-272; genus HGM12713. The sequence goes on along the minus strand of JAZSIP010000036.1, from coordinate 2,308 downwards.
GCGCAGAAGCCTTACGAATTTTATGAGGAATATTCCGATGTTATACTTATGAACGACGGAGATATTGAAGCCTTTTTCTCACTTATTTCGGCGTCTCTGCCTGAGCTTGAAAGGAAATAAATGAAATCTACCGCAAAACGAACGTTAATTATCGTTATAATAATCGCCATAGCGATTGCCGCGGGGCTATGTCTTGATGCTGTGTGGTCGTTGCTTGAAAAAAAGGCACACCCGAAGGATTATTCGGACATCGTCGAAAAATACGCGGTCGAATATAATATCCCCCCCGAAGTCATCTTCGCCGTTATCAAGACCGAGAGTGGATTTGACCCAAACGCGAGATCAAGCGCGGGAGCGCTTGGGCTTATGCAAATGATGCCCTCGACTTTTGAATGGCTCACGGGAGAAGAGCATCTTAATGAAAATCTGATCACTTTAAAGCTATTTGATCCCGATGTCAGTATCCGCTACGGAACGTATTATCTCTCTTATCTAAAAAACAAATTTTTTACAACCGACGAGGTCGATTGGGATATAATCTTCGCTGCTTATAACGGTGGCGAGGGCAACGTGGCAAAGTGGCTCTCAGCCCCTGAGTGTATTGACAAAAACGGAAAGCTTGTTAATATTCCCTTTCCCGAAACACGCTCTTACGTTTCAAAAGTGAACAAAGCGCTTGATACATACAAAGAGTTATACTCAAAGTAATTTTAATTTTTACGAGGTGCAAAATGAACAAAGAAGAACTTATTTACGAAAAACAGACTGTATATAAAAAGGGCACAAAGGCTATCTGCGATGCGGCTTTTGCTTACGCAGAGGGCTACAAGACCTATCTTGATGAGGGTAAAACAGAGCGCGAGGCACTCAAAATTTCTGTCGCTATGGCAGAGGCTAAGGGCTTTCGCGAGTATAAGCTCGGCGACAAGATAGCGGCGGGTGACAAGCTCTATTACAACAACAGAGGCAAAAATCTTTTCGTATTTTCTATCGGCTCAGAGCAGATAACCGAGGGCATACGCATAACGGCGGCTCATATCGACGCGCCCCGTATAGACCTCAAGCAGTGCCCTCTTTATGAAGACGGCGGCATGGGATTCTTCAAGACACACTACTACGGCGGTATCCGCAAATATCAGTGGGTAGCTACCCCTCTTGCGCTCCACGGAGTTATCGTAACCAAACACGGTAAAGTCATTGACGTAAATATCGGAGAGGACGAAAGCGATCCCATCTTCTATATCAACGACCTTCTTCCCCACCTCGCTCAAGATCAGGCAAAGCTCCCATTGTCCGAGGGTATCAAGGGCGAACAGCTCAATATCCTTATCGGTTCTGTTCCCGACGAAGAGGACGATTCCGTTAAACTGAATATACTTCGCATCTTAAACGAGAAATACGGCATTACAGAGGACGATTTTCTCTCCTCCGAGCTTTGTGTCGTTCCCGCCGCAAAGGCGCGTGACATCGGATTTGACCGCTCTTTGATAGGCGCTTACGGTCACGATGACAGAGTTTGCGCATATCCCGCGCTCACGGCTCTTCTTGAAGCCAAAGATTCAAAGCACACGCTTATGTGTATCCTCGCCGACAAGGAAGAAACGGGCAGCGACGGCCCAAGCGGTATGCAGAGTGAACTTATGATCGATATTATCAACGAGATATCTTACGCTTTGGGTGCAAGTCCCGCAGTGGTAAGAGCTAACTCAAAATGTCTCTCTGCCGATGTTTCCGCGGCATATGATCCAAATTTTCCCGACGTTTTTGAAAAGCGCAATACTCCCCTGCTCGCTTGCGGAGCGGTATTTACAAAGTTCACGGGCTCTCGCGGAAAATCTGGCACGAACGATGCCAACGCCGAGTTTATCGGTTGGCTTCGCGGAGTGCTTTCCAATGACGACGTCATCTGGCAGGCGGGCGAGCTTGGAAAGGTCGACTGTGGCGGCGGCGGAACAGTCGCGAAATATATATCAAAGCACAATATCGATACAATAGATCTCGGCGTGCCCGTACTCTCAATGCACGCACCCTACGAGGTAATTGCAAAGGTAGACCTCTATGAGACCTACCGCGCTTGTCTTGCTTTTTATAAGTATTAAGGACGTGGGGACGCGGGGACGCGACTTACTTTTCTTTTTTGCGAAAAAGAAAACGCGACTTACAAGTAAGTCCACCAAAAGAAAAAGCAATACAAAAGTATTTATTTGTGGCTATTTATAAATAAATTGCAATAAAGTTTTTGAGGGGTCAAGGGTAATCTTTTTTCAAAAAGTTCCCCTTGCGCTCCCCTACATCTTAATAGAGGATC
>JAZSIP010000003.1:0-4301 GCA_045533915.1 Eubacteriales bacterium | reverse complement strand
TGTCCGGTTTCAGCGCATCGGTAAGTCGAATGTGTCAGAGCATCGGTAAGTCGAATGTGTCAGCGCATCGGTAAGTCCAAGGCAAAAATATGGTATAATAACCGTCGAAAGGCGGTGACAAAATGTCTTGGAAGGAAACCGATGTGATGAAAGAAAAAGAAAAATTTATCGATGCTGTGATCAAAGCTGAAAAGCCTTTTAAGTACATTTGTGAGGACTTCGGAATATCCGAGAAAACAGGTCACAAATGGAAAAATCGTTTCTACGAAGAGGGTAAGCTCGGTCTTTATGAGAAAAGTCGTGAGGCTGAAAATCACCCTAACGCTTTGCCCGAAGATACTGTGATCGCGATCATTCAGTTGAAGACCGCGCATCCTTACTGGGGTGCAAAAAAGATCTTGGAGCTCTTCAAAAAGTCTCGCAGAAACGCAGAAGTTCCGTCTTTGAGCAGCGTTAACAGAATTCTCTCTAAAGCAAATCTTATCAAGAAAAGACGTGTTAAACCCGTTTCCGCAGATTGCCGAAGACTTCATGCCCACATTCAACCTCAAAAGGTCAATGATGTTTGGGCGATCGACTTCAAAGGCTATTGGAGATCCGATGGTGAAATATGCGAACCATTCACAGTTCGCGAACTGGTTTCAAGAAAAATACTTTGTGTAAAGCTTATGCAAAGTAAGTCTTCCGAGGCTGTAAGAGCCGTTATGACCGATCTTTTCAAGAAATATGGGCTTCCAAAGGTCATAAGAAGTGACAATGGCACGCCTTTTTCCTCTCCAAACGGGGTTTTATCTCTCACAAGCCTCTCTGCCTGGTGGATCACTCTGGGTATTACTCCCGACAGAACCGAGAAAGGCTCTCCGGGTCAGAATGGTTCTCTCGAGAGAATGCATGCGGATATTGCTCGCGAGATCGAGGGTAAAGTACGTGGCGGTGTTCTTGCAAATCAAGCTGTAATTGATGCTTGGGTCGAGGAATACAACTCGGTTCGTCCCAATGAAGCGATCGGCATGAAAACTCCGGATGAAGTATTTATACCCTCTGAAAGAAAGTACATAGGTGATTACGAGGAGATCGAGTATCCTTTAGGATTCTTGACCAGAAAAGTGACAGCCGGCGGTGAGATCGTTTTGAACAGCATTCGTATCGCTATCGGGCATTCGTTGAGAGGTCTGTATATTGGGCTTAAGCCTTTGGAGAACAATTCCTACGAGGCTTATCTTGCTGACTTTATCCTCGGAACTGTTGATATGAACTCCTGTTGCTTTTTCCCGCTGGATGTGTTAAAATAGTAGGCTGGGGAGGGCGAAAACACACTTGTGTTTTCACCCGTATCCATTATATTTTTGCTGCTTCGTCAAGGTAGTATTGTAAACTTTTCGGGGGCGAAAACTTTACAATCTCCACCTTGACGAGGACTTACCTACGATTCCTACTGGCTTACCTATCCTCTGACACAAATCACTTACCGATGCGCTGATTTTTCATTATTGCTCTAACTCCTGTTCACTGTCCACTAACCACTGACCACTCTTTACGCTTCCGGCGTATAGATCTGCTGCTCCTCTGCCGCGGGCTCGGGATCTGGACCCTTGAGCTCCAGGTAGAATGCGGCTTTTGTTGCCATCATATAGGGCTCAACGTAAAGAACGAGAATTCCGCAAGTAAGCATTGAAAGAAGGATCCATCCGATGAAGGAAAGGTCAAGGATAAAGAGATCCATCTTGTGGCCGTTCATCATCTTTTCGCTCTCCTTGATAGCCTCTGTGGAGCTGAGCTCGGGACGGTCAAGAAGTATGTAGGGGGTCATTGCGTAGGAATACGACTTAATGATACCGGGGATAATGAAAAGGAGCGACCAAAGGAATGTGTAAAGGGATACGAGAAGGGTCGCGATAAACTTCGTGCCGATATTTTCGGTGATAGCGGAAATGCAACTCTCAAAGCCGGGGCTCGTACGTCTCAAAATGCCAAGGTAAAGTGAAATATAGCCAACTGCAACCAGTCCCGTTACAAACGATCCAATACCTGTGGAGCTTAAGAGGGAAATAATTACTCCATAAATTATAAGTCCGATGATAGCGGCGCCCCAATTACCTGAAAGCGACTGCTTTGCGCGATTTTTTAGTTCTGATCTGTTCACGGTAAATACCTCCAATGAATTATTTAAATATATTATACAATATATTTTCTTTGCTGTCAATATGTTTTTTACTTGACTTTTTTTCCATTTTGTGATAATATTAATAAAACCCGAAAAAGGAGAATGACAATGAAGCTTTTATTTCTCGGAACAGGCTCGGCAAAGTGCAAAAGACTGCAGGAAGATCAGATCCCCGAGGGCGCGCGCCGTTGTTCCTCGATGCTTATGGACGGAACCTTACAGCTTGACGTGCCGATCCATACATATGATTTTCTCGAAAAGCACGGAATATCGCCCGCAAGCGTGACCGATATTTTCCTGACCCACAGCCACGACGACCATTTTTGCAAGGATACCTTCCTTCGCTACGCAAAAGCGGGCGGCCGAAAGCTCAATTTCTATTGCGAGAAGGGCGCGCTTCAATATCTCGGACTGACCGAGGAGGAGATGGCGCTTGTCAATATCGTGACGTTTGAAGCTATGGACACGTTCGAGGCAGCGGGAATGACCGTCACCGCGCTCCCCTCGAACCACATCGCAGGTAAGGAGGAGCAGACGGTTCATTACGTTTTTGAAAAGGACGGACAAAAGCTCTTTTACGGCCTTGACGGCGGTTGGCTTACGGGCAAGGAGTGGGGATATCTTTACAAAAAAGCCCTTCCCATCGACTGCGCCGTTTTCGACACCACCTGCGGAGAACAGCCCGGCAACTTCCGCATAGGCACGCACAACACCATCCCCATGCTCCGCCTGCTCGTTGAAGCCTTCAAGGAAAACAACGTAATGAGCGAGAACGGAAAGATCATCGCAAGCCACATGGGTCCCCACATCCACGGCGTCCCCGCAGAGGAAACCGCAAGGATCCTCGGCGAATTCGGCGTTATTATGGCTTATGACGGATTTGAGATCGAGATATAATTTTGAGGTATCATTATGGCTCTTGAAAAAACCGTATTATCTCCCCAATCGATCCGTGAGCTGTTAAAAGAGCAATACGGCATAGCCGTTACCGATATCGAACGTTTGCCGCTTGGAAGCGCGAACTGTTACCGCATATCGGACGGCAGCAAAAATTACTTTCTCAAAGAGCTTCAAAGCAAATTTTCGGAAGATAAGATAAAAGAAGAAGCTAATCTCGTGAATTTCCTTGCATCAAAAGGAATACCCATTGCAAGATTTTACAAAACCGTACAGGATGATTTTGTGTTCACTTATAAAGGACACGTTATCTGCCTTGAAGATTTTGTCGAAGGTCAAGCTTACGGATATGATGATCTGCCCGAACACTTAATGCCCAAAGTTGCCGCAATGCTCGGAAAGATACACGCCGCGCTCAAGGATTATTCCCTTCAAACCGATATGGACGAGGATTGGATATCCGAGTACTCGGCGGAAAAGCTTGCGGGGCAATATGGATCGCTCCTTGATTCTGCGCTACACTTGAAGAATGATAACAATGCCGATCGGATCATCAAGGATCTGCAGTATAAAAAAGAGCTTGCTTACAGATTATCCGATTGCAAAAAACACTTTGACGGCATAACTTATACCGCCAGCCACGGCGACTATCAGGGCTGTCAAATGATCTTTGACGGCGATGATATAAAAGCTGTCATTGACTTTTCGGGCGCAAGGACTCTGCCCGTAGTCTGGGAAATCATACGTTCCTTCGTTCAGACTTCGCAGGAGTGCAACAAAACCGCAAAGATCGACGTCCGAGCATTTTGCAATTACGTCCGCGAATATATGAAACACGCTCCGCTGACCGAAAAGGATATGCGCGCCATGCCGTATGTCTACCTTTTCCAACTCGCAAGAAGCAAATTCGGCTACCCGCAATACCTGAATTCCGATTCCGAAGACCGCCTGCAACTGCTCAAATTCGCAACGTGGCGAACGGATATTTGCAGAGAGCTTGAAGGAAAAGCAAACGAGATTTCGAGGGAATTGGGTAAACTAATCAAATAAAATACGAGTTTATAATCAAGACTTACAGTATTATTTCTCGACGAGCCTGTAGGGGAGGGCGTGCTCGCCCTCCCAAGCCCAATGATAGATTCGACAAGTACAAAATCAAGTAGCAAAGCCATAGTTTCTAAATATAATTGGCAAAATAATTATGTGCAGTCGTGGGAGGTCGAGGACGCCCTCCCCTACA
>JAZSIP010000074.1:0-18549 GCA_045533915.1 Eubacteriales bacterium | reverse complement strand
GTTGTATAATTATCTCGCTTTCTTGTTGGTTTTTTGTAGCAATTAAATTATACAACAAAGCAAGCGGATGCTCAATACCTTTCGGTAAAGAACATCCGCTTTTTCTTCTTTTTGGACTAAGTTAATGACTCAGCCCCTTTTCGTTTTTGAGTCTTTACACCTCCCTATATCGCTAAAATTTTATAGATATACGATAATTTATTATATATTTCACTATATCCTGTATGATATAATTATAAAAAATATAATAAAAATCGGAGAAAAAATATGAACTCTAAAAATACTATCTGGATAGATGCTCTTGATTTTAACAACAAGGGCGGTTGGAAAGAGGATACACAATTCGTTCACCTTATGGGAAGCGGATATCTTATCGCCGCGGACGAGCCGGGTGTTCCAGTTGAGGACGCTACAATAAAGATAACCGTTGCTGAAAGCGGAAAATATCGCATATGGGTTCGCGACCGCAACTGGTTGCGCCTTTATTCCCCCGGTCAGTTCACCGTACTCATTGACGGTAAGGAGACCGACAATATTCTCGGAAAGATCCCCTCTGACAAGTGGCTTTGGGAGATCGCGGGCGACGTTGAGCTTGATGCGGGTGAGCATATTATCGCGCTCCACGACCTTACGGGTTATTTCGGACGTTGCGCTTCGATCATACTTACTACCGATATGGACTACGTTCCCTCGCGTGAGATCGAACGCATTCACGCCGACAGAGCCGCAATAAAGGGCTTGGATACTTCCGAAAAGTACGGCGGAAAATACGACGTTATAGTTGCGGGCGGAGGACCTGGCGGTGTTCCCGCGGCTATCGCGGCGGCTCGTATGGGTTCAAAGGTCCTTTTGCTTCATAACAGATCGATGCTCGGCGGTAACTCAAGCGACGAGGTAGGCATGACCATGGACGGCGCAGAGGTCTCTCATATGTACGCTCGCGAAAGTGGTATCGCGGAGGAGATAAGACAGTTGCGCGACCGCGATCTCTCTTTCCACGGAGACTATACTCGCGCTATGGAAAAGCTTGTTTACGCGGAGAAAAATATTACCGTTCTCTACAACCGCCACGTTTGCGGAGTGGAAATGGAAAATTCCTCGGTGATCAAGGGCGTAAAGACCTTTAATTTTCTTGATCTCACCAAAGAAAGATTCGAGGCAAAGATATTCATTGACTGCACGGGTGACGCTTGGCTTGGATATTACGCGGGCGCAAAGTACCGTTTCGGCCGCGAGGCAGAATGGCAGCACAACGAAAGTATCGCAAACAAATTCCCCGATATGTATACCATGAGTGGCTGCATTAAGTCGGGCAACCGTCCTTTCTTCTTTGATACCGACGAACCCGTTGAATATCATGCTCCCGAATGGGTACCGAAGCTCCCCGAAGATGATAAGGAAATGGGGCGCGTTATATTCGGAAACGGTTCTTCATTCTCTTGGTGGATAGAAACACCCAACGTATACGACGATATGTGGGACGGCGAAGAAGCGAGAGATACCCTTCTTATGCTTATCCTTTCATATTACAACCACGTTAAAAACCATTGGTATAAAAAAGAGACCGCTAAAAATTATCGCTTACGCTTCGTAAGTGTTTTCAACGATCGCCGCGAATCACGCAGACTTATTGGCGACTATATCATGACTCAAGATGACGCAATATCGACAACCTCTTGTTTGCGGGACGTAATATCAGCGTAACTCACTTGGCACTCGGAGCTACACGCGTTGAGAATACCATCGCTACTCTCGGTCAGGCAGTTGGTACTGCCGCGGCTATGTGCGTAAACAAAAATGAGCTGCCGCGCGGCATTTATCAGCGCCACATCAAAGAGCTTCAGCAACGTCTTATCAAGGACGACCAATTCATTCCCGATCTCAAGAATGAGGACGAGGGTGACCCCTGTCTTAGCGGCGTGGCTTCCGCTTCTTCCGAAAAGAAAAATGAAATCTTCCAGACTATGCAGGGTATAGACGGAAAACTTATACCTCTTGACGTAGCACGTATAGTTATTACCTGCGTTGAAAGTACTCGCGGTGATATAGACAACGTATGGGTAAAGGTCTGCTCCGAAAACAAAGAGCCTACACTTGTTACTATGGGCGCTCAGGTAGTCGGAAACGGTATGAATAACTTCTGCGAGTTCGGTCCTGTCGTTACATCACAAGTAGAAGTGCCGCCCATGCGCGAAGGTTGGGTGAAATTCCCCATTCATATTACTGTGCCGATAGATGAGCTTATAGACAGCGCATACATTCACATTTGGTTAGAGGCGGCAGAGGGAATTTCTTGGCGTTCCGTAAGCAAGTTATCCTTCTACGATCGCGCGGGAAAGAGACTTGAAAACGGCAAATGGAAATTCGGAACAAACAGAAGTCTGCGCCATTCGGTCGAAGAGCCTGTCGAAAGAATCGCAAATTGCTCCGCAGGAAACGTAATAAACGGCTACTCAAGAATTATCAACGCGGATAATTACGAATGGGTATCCGATCCTAACGAGGCTATGCCGCAGTGGATAAACGTCGATTTCAAGGAAGCTACCGATATAAATTCGGTAAGTGTGGTATTCGATACCGACATCACAAACCCCGGTACTTGTTGGCACGACGGAAGTAAGTCGGAAAACGGCTGGCCTACCTGTGTGAAGGATTACGAGGTCGAGATGTTCTCTGACGGTGAGTGGAAACAAGTCGCAAAGATCGATGGTAACTTCATGCGTAAGAGAATACACAATTTTGAAACTCTCAAAGCCGAAAAGATCCTCGTAAACGTTCTCTCAACTTGGGGCGATAAGTCCGCAAGAATAATGGAGATCCGCGCGGCTCTGGAAAAGTAATTCAGTAATATAGTAAAAAAGCAAAGGACGGTTCTGTGTGTGGCAACACACGCAGAACCGTCTTCTTTTGTTTTTATATTATTTTAGTTTTTTCCGCTCAAGCATCTTTTTTATATTGACGTTACTGAGCGCTATCGCAACGGAAATTATGATAAGCGCAAGCAGATAATTTATCTTGAAGATATTTTCGTGCAACAAAATACTTGAAAAAATTGAAGCGAACAACGGATCGGCAGACTTAAGTATCGCTAAATTCGACATATCGTTGTATTTTATCAACGTGTTCCATACAAGATTTGATATGATCGACGCGGCACAAATATACGCAAGGACCGCGATGCTTGTAATATCTATCTTTCCGAATCTGCCACCCAAGACAAGTCCAAGACCGAGCATCACCGCGCCGCCGAAAAGCTGTCCCCAAGCTACGATATACGATGGTGAAAACTTATCGTAAAAGTGCTTTGCCGACACCTGACCTATCGCCGAGGAGAATGATGCCGCGATTATAAGAAATTCTCCAAGTCCAAAAGCAAAGGCAAATCCGTCGATACTTATAACGATCGTTGCCATAAAACCCAAGATCGCCGCTATGACCTTTCGTATCGAAAAGCGATCGTCCTTTCTGAACAGAAACACAAGGCAAGGCAGTACAAGGAATCCAATCTGCTTCAAGACCGAGGACTTTGAGCTTTCTATAATTGAAAGTCCCGTATAAGTAAGTATATAGTGCAAGACCACCGTAAACATACTTACGATAAATATTGCCTTGAAAGATTTTTTCTCGGGAAAAGGAAAGCTCTTTTTCGGAATTCCTATTATAAACAACAGAATGATACCGCTAATAAAAAATCTCAGTCCCGCAAAAAGTATTATCGACGCAACGTTTGAGGTATCTATACCAAATGCCGAATAGCCGATCTTTATCATCGGGAAAAGAGTTCCCCAAAGCATAGATACGAGCAACGCCAATAAAATAACCGATACCTTATTTGAAAATATACCTTTTTTCATTTAATGCCTCGTTATCTTTTAGCTCTCAGACCGAAATAGATTCTCTGTGTATGCATTCACGGATAAACGCGTCCTGCAATACCTTTTCAAGATCGACGAAATACACGTTCCAGCCGCAAACACGGATCTGAAGATTGCGGTATTTGTCGGGCTCTCTCTGAGCCGCTATCAAGGTCTCGGACGAGAAAATGTTAAACTGAACAGAATGTCCGCCCTTCTTGAAATAAGCTCTTACAAGAGACGCAAACGCCATAAGACCGTCATCTCCGCTTACTGCCGAGGGGTGCAAAAGCAAGTCTAACATTCCCGAGTGAGGAAAATCCGTAAAATCTATCTTGGACAGCGAGTTAAGCAAAACGGTAATACCTCCCCTGTCCATTCCTATAACGGGAGAAAGATTCTTCGAAAGCGGCTCTCCCGCCCCTCTTCCGTCGGGAGTCGCGCACATACGCGCTCCAAAGCGAACGTTTTTATCTATCGAAAGAATACCGAGCTTCCAGATAGTTCCGCGGCTGTTCGGTCTGCCGTTCGTATGCTTTGCAAAAAACTTCGTGAGCTTTACCGTCAGCTCATCCGCGAGAACTGAGCCGTTGCCGTACTTGTCACTGTCGCGAAGGATCTTCGCGCGAAGATCCTCGTATCCCTGCCAGTTATTTTTGAGAGCGGAAACCAATTCGGGAAGCGTGATCTCCTTTCGGTCAAATACATATTTCTTGATTGCGCAAAGCGAATCGACAAGCGTAGCAAGTCCGCATACACAATATACGGTATTGTTGTATTTCATACCAAAGGCATAACCATCGACCGCCTTTTCAAGCGAGTCGGTCATCGTGCCCGAATATACGTTTGAGGGAGATATCTCCGCGAGGTGTTTTTCCCAATTCTCGATGATACCCATGGTTCTCTTTTGAATATACAGCCATTCCTTCTCATATGCCGAATAGAACGCATCAAAGCTCTCAAAGCTTTCTCCTACGTTTTCGCCAACGGTCTCACCCGTGCTAAGACATATGCCGCCCGTCATCGTATATTCAAGGATTTTAGGAAGCGACACTCTTATCGGAACGGTCTTTACCTCGTGATTTTTGACCGCATAGTCCCAACAGCCTGACATAAGATAAGTACGTGCCTCGGACTGAGTAACGCCTATCTTCAAAAGTGACTTCTCGGCATTCTCGTGATTTATGATAGAAATACTCGAATTTCCCTCTCTTATCGATTCAACGACCTTTAAGAGAAACTCATTGGGCGTATTTTCGCTGATAATGACCTGAAGCTTCGGATTCGGAGCGGAAAGAACGTTGTAAGCCTCGAGAACTATATATGAAAGCTCGTTCACAACACAGTTGCCGTCCTCGTCTACACCGCCGAAATACATAGGCTGCTGATAGCTCGTTCTGAGGGCGTAAAATCCGTTCATAAAATAGGTAAACATTTCACGGATATCGTCCTTTGTAAAGAGACCGCTTGCAATATCCTTTTTGTAAAATTCAAGATAAAGACGGTCGAGCGCACCCATAGTACGAACACGGATAGCGTCAACAAGCTCCTGCGCGTACCAATATATCCACGCCAAAAGCAAAGCCTCGTAGGTATTGGAGGGGGGAGCGGAGATCAGATTTTCGATAGCCCCTCTCATAATAACAAGTCTCGGCTCTTCCCTTGCACTAAGCTCTCTTGCGTATCTCCTCAACAGATCGATCAACGCGTTATAGCTGATCTCGATGCCGTCAAAATAAGCCTCCTGCTCTTTTGTAAGCGGAGAATGCTTTTCGCGGTATGCTTTCACTCTTTCGAGAAGTCCCGACAAGCCTAAGCCGAAAATATCCTCCCAACAAGGAGTGGAGTGGTTGTAATCTATATAGAACTCGTTAAGCAAATGATTTCTTGCGTACTGCGCAAAATGAGCGTCCTTTGGAAGATCCATAACAGGAGCAAGCTCTTCTCTCCATTTCTTGTTGAGCTCGGTCAGCGGTCTGTAATAAAAACAGCCAACATCGCGAAGAGGGGTCATTTTTGCCGCCTCCAACGTAATACCGAACCAATCGTCAGGGTTGATGTATACGGGAGCGTTCTGCAAAAGATATTCAAAGCATTTTGCCTTGATTATCGGATGCGGCTCATCCTTTATCTGCTCGGCAAGAGCTACTACGTTTGCGGTCAGATCCGCGTTTCTCTGATAAGCCTCCTCGTTTTTCCAAGCGTTTATATATTGCTCGGTCAAAGAGCTTCTGTCCTCTGAATATGTGTTTTTTAAGTTATACATATCTGCCTCCCAAATTTTATTCTGTCATAATTATAGTGTGTGCAACAAAAAAAGTAAATGAATATTTCAAAACCACTTGACTGTTTCAAAACAATATGTTATACTTTTTGTGAGGTGATATATACCATGGATTTTATGAATCATAATTTTAACGTGTCTAAAATAACTTTAGCTTGCCACGTCAAAAAGAACGGCGGCGGAAAGACACACCGAAACAGAGCGAATTATGGATTAGCGTTACATATGGGTGGAAAAAAAGAATATGTTTTCGACAACGGGAAAAGGCTTGAAGTTGGCAAAAACAAAATTATATATCTGCCAAAAGGAAGCAATTACGACGTTTATAAGGAGATACTCGGCGAGTGCTATGCTATCAATTTTGAGCTGAGTGAGGCGGTAGACTTTGAGCCGTTCGTTATAACCGTAAAAAACGCAGACAAAATTACCGAGCTTTTCAAGAGCAGTCAAAAGATTTGGAATATAAAAGCGATAGGCTATGAAATGGAATGCAAGGCAAATCTGTACCGTATTCTTTGTATTATGCAGCAAGAAAGTATCGGCAGCTATATGCCAAGTGATAAAATGAAGCTCATCGCTCCCGCCGTGGAGTATATTCACGCAAAATATACTCAAGAATCCTTGTCTATCTCTGAGCTTTCCGCCCTTTGCGGTATCACGCCCGAATATTTCCGCCGTATATTCAGGACAATATACGGGGACTCTCCCCTTTCCTATATCAACCGTCTGCGCCTTACGAACGCAAAGGAGCTGCTCGAGTCGGGAATGTATAGCGTTACCGAAGCAGCCGAGGCGTCGGGATATATTGACATGAGCCATTTCAGCAGAGAATTTAAAAAAGCATACGGAATAAGCGCAAGAGAATACGTCAGATCATAGATCCTTGACAAGCACCTTATATTGTGATATAATTTTTAGATTCTCCCGAAAAGATCATATTGCTTTACAGTTCCAAGCTATATAATTGTAAAACGGTTGATAATGTTTCACCGTAACATAAATAGGACGGTTCTTGTGTGATATCACACAGAACCGTCCTATGTTTTTTTATTATTTTAAAGCTCCAAAGTCTTTAATAATTTGTCAAGCGCTTCTTTGCTCTCGAAATGATGAGTGCCAACCTCAAGCACGACAAGTCCGTCGTATCCGTACTCCGAAAGCAGACGGCAGACCGCTCCGATATCGATCAAGCCGTCTTCACTTGCAAGTGAACAGTGCATTTTCCCGCCAACGTTCTGGCTCAGATGCACATCATAGATCGGAAGCTTGAGTGCGCTAAGGTCGGGCAAGCCGATCCCGTGAGATGAGTAATGAGCAAAATCAATAGTTACGCCGAAATACGGGTTGTTTTCAGCGAGAGGAGCAAATCGATTGAGGTCGTCTATAGTATAGACGAGCTCATATGGACGAAGCTCCATATTTTCAATACCGAGACAAACCCTTTTCTCTTTTGCGTACTGCGCGAGATCAGAGACGATCTCCATCATTCTATTCCAGTTTTCGTCGGGATCTTCCGAATCATCGGAAAGTCTTCCGGGGTGAAATGTAACAGTACCAAGTCTGTGCCTTGCCGCAAGGTCGATAGAGTGCTTCATATTTGCGATAGAGGACTCGCGGCGCTCACAGTCGGAGGACGAAATATTGTTGATTCCAAATGGAGCGTGTAAATTGAGCGTCAAACCACGGGAGAGCGCATAGGATATGATCTCATCCTGCTCCTTCTCGTCCTCGGGAAGCTTACTCACCGCAAGTTCCATATGCGAAAAGCCGTGCTTCAAGACCTCGTCAATCCAAATTTTGTTATCGTTCGTATACGCGCCAAGGTTGTTACATGCAATTTTCATTTATATTCTCCTGTTTTTTAAGTTTTGCCGTCATTGATTATAACACACAAAAATAAAAAAATCAATAGGAAAGTTGAATGAAGTCTTTCATCCAAGCAGATATGTTCTCAAAACAATACCGTAACATTACATTCTTTATTTGTAGAGGAAATGCTATTGCTATCGCTTTTGATACCGTCAACATAAATTCCTTTTTCAGTACTTTTCCTGAAAGTAATACGATATGTAGTTCCGCGGAATGTCTTTTTCACAAAATATTCCTGCCAATCGTCGATCTCATGAGGCGTTATCTTAAGTCCCTTGTAATCTGCCTTTACACCGAGCAATCCTTCAAATCCGTCGTGTATCAGCCAAGAAGGAGTTGCGGAAAACCAAGAATACAAATTTTCTCCGTGGCAGGAATGCTCCGAACCGTAATAAACGTTACCCACACTGTAAGGCTCACTTGTTCTTCTTGTGTCACAGTTGTCGGGGTGATTGGGAAGTATTCTCTGCATAAGGTCCAAGGCATCATCATACTTGCCGTAAGTACAGTGAGCCATTACCATAAAGGACGTTGCGTGTAAGTAGATACCTCCGTTCGCAAACGTTCCAGGACGCTGTGTTTGCAGACGTCCGCACTTTTCACCGTATTTTTGATATGAAGGGGCATTTAACTGAGGACCGTACGGGGTCATCAGATAAGTTCCTATGGCACGGTACATTTTTTCGACCTTTTTCTCTTCGTCGTAAATGCCCGTCATGATAGCCCATGATTGCGTATTCAGATATATTTTACCCTCATGGCACTTGGAAGAACCGATAGGCTCATCGTCAATAAATGCATAAACGTACCAATTTCCGTCCCACGCGACAGAATTTACGATCTCTTTATATTCTGCGGAGCGTGATAACAGCATTTTCTCGGTCTCCGTGTCTCCAAGCTCGTGATACATTTCCGCTAACATATTCTGAACGTGGAAAGCCGCCATAGTTCCCCAAACGGTCGTAGCTTCGCCGTATTGATCAATACCGTTCAAGCCGTCAAGCCAATCACCTCTGCGCATAAGTATCAAACCGTTTTTGCCTCTTGAATTATACAGATAGTCAAGAGAAAGAAGCATATGATCGGCAACGGTATCTTTTTTATCCGAATCATAATAACCGATCTCTTCGTTCAAGATAGAGAAATCGCCCGTTTCCTTGATGTAATCGCACACAGTGATCGGTATCCACAACGGAGAGTCCATAAAATCACGTCTATCAAGTTCATCGGTATAATGATCGTATTGTCGAGGGCATCTGCCATCCGGATACATTTTTGAAAGAGCTCCCAAAACGAATGGGCGTATGCTTTCGGGCTCGACCAACAAATGTCCCCATGTATCCTGCATGATATCGCGGTATCCGATCAGATTAAAGCGGTTATATCGCATGGTCAGATATACTTGATTTTTAAGCCAGACGTTTAAGAAATGCTGAAGATTTTTGTCGGGCAATTCGCATTTATTGCTCTCAATTATACGCTCCCACTTTTGCTCGACCGCTTCTTTTTCCATACATACGTTTTCAAGTGACATGTACTTTTGATAGAGAGCCTCTGTTTCTTCTTTATCAGCCCCCGCACCGCTGACGACCAAAAATGTCTGTTCCTCATTATCCAAAGCGACCTCTTTTGAGAGTGTTACCGTTGTATAATCGTATATCTTATTATTTATGCCAAACTCACTGTATTTCTCTGTGGTCGGGAAAGAGCCCTCCATACCGAATACGGCATAGATAGTCTGATTCGGCATAGCCTTTTCGCTATTGGCTATTATATATCCGTTGTGAGCAGTCATGTTCATATCTCCGTCGGAAGCCTTTTCACCAATGTTGCTATTCATAAACGCAAGATCCTCGGAAACACTAAGACGGTATTTCTTGTTATCTCCCGTCAGCTTTATTATCCAACATTCGCAAGTATCATTGTTTGGAACAAACAGCTCGACCGAAAATTTAATGCCGCCTATCTCTCCCTCATAAAGTGAAGAGCCCGTCTTGACGGTGAATTTCATGTTTTGAGTGTCCTTCAAAAGATCGTATTCTTCTCCGCTTGCCGTGTCAGTAAGCTTGATAACACGTCTTCCGTTTAAGGTGCGCAGCAGATAGTCTGTAAGGGAATGGTATTTTGTGATGCGCAGATAGAACGAGTTTAATGCGGTAAAGCCCGAGCCATCGTTTCCCGCAACGGACGCAAAACGGTCGTTTACCATAAAATTCAGCCATTGGCGGGGCGTGTTGCGATCGGTCACGGTGTAGCTTTTTCCGTCCTTGCCAAACTCTCCGAAGGTCTTTTCAAAATTCATATAGTCATCATACGAAACGTCATACTGTTCGGTCTTTATTCCGTATTTTGCATTTGGTTTTTCCATAGTTTTAACTCCTTTTTAAAATTGACCAATCAAAGTGTTTTTGTCTTTGATTGGTCATTTTGATTATATATGAACAGTCATATGTGTATTAAACCAGACTTAAAGCTTGACCGCTTTGCCTGTGTAAATGCTTTCATAGACGGCGTTCATAGCCTTGATAGTATCCTTGTGCCATTCAAGATTTATCTTCGGCAATCTCTTTTGGTCGATGTTGTCAACAAACTCGTCGATCAGTCCGACCCATTCGTCAAAGTAGGTGTACTGCACGGTATAGTTGTTGTCGGGAGAGCCGTTGTGATAGGTGTTAGGACCAAAGCAGTCAATCAGCATACTGCCCTCGCTTCCGTGGATAACAAGGTTTACCTCCATTCTCTTGGGGAAAACCTCCCAACCCGGTCCCGGAACTTTGAGCTTGTTTTCAGCTCTTGACCAGCTTGGGTCGAGAGAGAAAATGACTCCGTTCTTCATTCTTCCAACGACCGCGAGCATATCTTCTTCTTCAATGTCGTGACGCATATTCGGAGCGACCTTTGCAAAGATCACATCGAAGTCGCTGTTCGTAACCTCTCTGATGAGGTCAAAGATGTGCGGGTGGTCGCAAAGCGCACCGCCGCGGAACTTCTCGTGTCCTTCTTTTATAGGAACACGCTTACCGTAGCTCTTCTCGGGAACGCCCTGCCACGGAAATGCCCATACGGGAGAAAGCGTAATATTCGTCGCATTAAAGGCATCTGTCTCTCCGACAGCCTTGCTCTTTATAAGCTCCTTCATACGCATAACAACGGGATTGTAGTGAAGCTCAAGCTCGATCTGGAATGTGATGCCGCTTTCCTTAACGAGCTTTTCCATCTCGGCATATTCTTCCATATCAAATGAGGGGATCTTCATAGAAAGAACGTTTATCTTTCTCTCTGCGCAAAGACGGACCTGACGGAGATGCTCACTGTTCTCACTCGCAAGGACCACCGCTTCTATCTCGGGATGCGCATCAAGCATCGCCTCGTCGGAATCATAACAGGGGATTCCCTGCACACTGTTAAGGAATATTTCCTTAACCTCTTCATTTGCGGTGGAAACTGCTATCCATTCAAGCTTGGGGTTGTTTTTCAAAACGTCGTAATACTTTCTTGTATGACCGTGGGTCATGCTCATCATTGCTATCTTAAGTCTTTTCATGATCATTCACCTACCTTAACGTTTTCAAGAGTAGCGACAGATCTCTTTGCCGCCTCAACTACTGTCTCTATATGCGCGTACTTTTCTCTTGCGACAGTTCTGAGCGCCTCATCCTTAGCCAAAGCAAATGCGTTTCTGATCGTATTGATCTCGATCTCGGAATAGCCGTAAAGCTCCGCGTCGGTGTCACAGTAGACATTATCGTTCTTGCCGAATACGTATACCGAGCTTTGAGGTACTTGCGTATCGACAACTCGGTCACAGGCAACTCCGTTGTCTGTAATGATCTCATGCTTGTCTATATCGGAGGCATTGTCCTCAAGCGTAGCGCCAAGCTCAATAGTACATACGCAACCATTTTTAGTCTCGGCAATACAGTTCATTGTGTTATTTCCCGCAATAGCGAATATTTCCGTTACACTTGAATCAACTGTAAATTCAAGTATGCCTATCTCACGTGCCAGAAGCTCGAAAAGGTCTGTTCCCTTTCTTGCCGCATGTCCTATACGATAGGTACACATATTTCCTACTCTGCCGAGCACCACGAGATTGCGAAGCTCAATAAATCTTCTCTCGGATTCCCAAGGCAGAACGGGAGTCTGCGTTCCGTCAACAGTTACGGTCTTTCCGTCGTCGGACAAAACCGCGTTCGCCGCAACGGAGTATTTTTTCAATAATAAATTCAATCCTTTTTGCATTACCTTTTCTCCTTATAGCATTTTAATTCTCGGACTGTATTTTTCAAGATACGCCGCATTCTTTTCATCTCCGCCCGGGGTATTTGCGCTTGACCAGCAGGGCGCTTTGATACCGCGACGCTGACATTCCTTTACGCACTCGATCTCAAGCATATGCGCTATGTAAAAATCAACTATGTTAGACACGGGAGCTATGGGAGTTTCAAAGCCCTCCACCTCAATTACCGCGTCTCCTACGGGATTAAAATCGTCGATACACACATCGGCGTAATCGAACAGATTTGTCTTGTTCGGATGGCGAATAAAGTGATCCTCGGGCATTTCGTTCTGCCAATAGCTTGACGATACCGCAACTATCTTCGCCCCCGCCTTTTTTGCTTCCATAACGGCATCTATTGTAGCGGGATTTATACCGATATTGTGGAACACGATAAGCAGATCATCCTTCTGAAGCTTATAGTACTTCATAATTGCAGAGCCATAGTTTACGGTTCTTTCAAGCTCCAGATATTTCAGAGCCTGATTAAAGACCGTCAAGCCGTTTTCCGCAATAGGATTGATGTTGGCAAGACCACCAGCTCTGAAGAACATCTCTCCCATACAAAGAGTGGTATGTCCGCCGCCACCGTATACGTTGATAAGACGGTCTGCCTCAATCGCGTCTGCCATAAGACTTGCCGCCTTTTTTATGTTTTCTCTTTGTGTTTCGTTGACCTTTTCTAAGTTTTCAACGATTTTATTAAAATACGTTCTATCCATTTTTATTCTCCGTAAATTCATCAATTTCCTTTTTTGTCGGAATACTGTGTAAAATGTATCTTCTTCCCACCTTAATAGCAGCTGCAATATTAGCCTTTTGACAAGTGGTCCTAATATCCGCTCCGTCTGCCAGACAAGCCGCCAACACTCCGTTGAAGGTATCTCCTGCACCCGTGGTGTCTATAACACTATCTACGTGCTCCGAAGGAACGGTCAGACCGTTTTGCCTGATAAAGCACCCCTTCTCCCCCAACGTAACTATTACATTCCCATACTCATCCAAGCCATCGGTTTCATGATCGTTAGGAGTAAATAGGTCAATTTTATCAAGAAAATTTTTATCGTAGGAACAGGCTGGCGCGGGATTTAGGATCACCGTAACACCGTTTTCTTTCGCAATATCAACGGCGCGGAGGTTGATCGAAGCAGAGATCTCATTGTTGATGAGAAGTATATCCGCATCTTTTATTTCGTCTTCAAAGCAATCAATATCGCGCTCTGTAAGTGACGCACCGCGGTAAACGCACACACGGTTATCTCCTGAGGCGTCTGTTGTTATTACAGCATACGGACTTCTTTGAGGTTTGCCCACAAAAAACGCTTTTACTCCACACTGCTCGGCAATTTCCGTAAACGCTTTCACATCCTCACAGTATGCTGCCGCAAGAAAGGAAACTTCAGCGCCATAATTTGCCGCCGCAACCGCCTGATTAAAGCCCTTACCGCCAAGCTCACTGTAAAAGCTATCCGCGACTGTCGTCTCACCCGTTATGCCAAAGTCGTCAACTGATAAGAACACCGATTCTCCCGCAATTCCGAGTATCGCGATCTTACTCATAGATGCTTCACCCTTCCCAAATACAGATCTTCAAGCACAACGTTGTGATCACGACCGCCATCAACGTTTCCGCTAAGATATATCGGAGGAACAACTCCGTCGCTAAGGGCATATTTTGCTCCGTTTATGAGGCAGGAATTGAGTATAAAGCAAGCTGCCGCGGTGGAAAGACCGCCCATCTTCGCGTCTCCCACATCGATGCAGGCGTCCCCGTAGGGAATCTTACAGTCGATGGCAATATCCACGTGCTCGTGGAGTCTGCCGCCGTGGGCAAAATAAGACGAGGATGATATGCCTACGCTTTTAACTCCGACCTCACGTGCCGCATCTCCCATCTCAACAGGAACTTGATTTTTTCCCGATGCGGAAAAGATAAAGATCATATCCTTTTTAGTAGGAACGTATCTTCTGAACACCTCGTGCGCTATCCCCGACATCTTTTCCATTCGACTTGATTTTGCCGCTCCGTTATGAAGCATAAGGTCGGTGTCGAGCATTGGGGAAACGTTTGCGAGACCGCCCGCACGGTAAAATGCATCGAGCCCCAGAAGATGTGAGTGTCCGCACCCGAACACGAATATCAAGCCGTCACCCTTTATTGTTTCTGCAACAAGTCTTGAAGCTCTTTCTATTTTTTCGCTTTCCTCGTTTTCGATACGGTATAAAATATCGGTTATTTTAGTTAGATACTCTGACATATGGCCTCCATTAAAATGAAGTTGAGTTTATATTATTTTTTGAGAACTCTCTTATAATTCTCACCTATTCTATCCCAGAGCTTAATGGGATCGGGAGCAGAGACGCTTGTGCCAAGACCTCCGCGGTAGGTCCAAGTTGCAAGACGGTCAACACCCATGCTCTCGTAAAGGTCAACTACCTTATCTATCTGTGAGAAGTCCTCGGGCTGCGCGTTGTAGCCCATCAGCCAACGTTCAGACTGTTTGCCGTACTTCTTCGCGATACGAACGGTTCGCTCGGTGATCTCCTTGAAGAAGCTTTCGGGAAGAGACCAGTTGATGATGGTCGTAGAGAATACGTCAAAGTAAGGACAAGCCGCAACCATTTCCCAATTGTCATAGCCGCGAAGCTCGGTCACGTAATACGTATTCTTCGTTGCGTGTACGCAACAGGTTATCTCAAGGTTGGGATTTACCTCCTTGAGTGCCTTGGAGCAATCCGCGAGAGTTTTGAGAGCCTCACGCCATCTGAACTGCTTTACGTCGTCGTTCATAAACTTGGGCATCTCATAGCCGTAATAATCCTCAAATTTCTTCATGCACTCGGGACATCTGCATGCCCAGTCGTCACCCGCGCCACCCGTGATAGACGCATAAGCCTTCGGATAAGCGTAGTGAGGCTCGTCCCAGAAAAATCCGTCGACCTCGGTCTCTCTTGCGAGCTTGAGGCAGATGTTAGTGAAGTAGTCGCGGAAGGAATTTGTGTTGAAGCAAGCGGCATTGAGAACCTCTCCCGTGTATGCCGATACCTGTCTGTGATGAATGTTGTTCTGCAAGAACAAGCTTACCTGCTCTCCGCCAAAGTATTTTCCAATACCCCAGGTGTCCGCGATACAACGAAGTCCTACCTTGTGCGCGGTCTTTACGATATTGTTGATGTTGGGAAACCAGAAATCCATATCGAATTCGGTAATAGCAAGAATGACTGTGTCGCAGCCGTGCTCCTTCATCTCGATGAAATCCTTTTCCGCGTGTTCTACGTAGTTAAATCCGTAATAGCTTACTGCTGTGTGTTTGATAGACATAATTTTTCTCCCTTTATATTTGTATTTTAAAATTACCAACGACAGCCAACGTCAAATTCAGCCCAGCCCGCCTTTGCGTAGTCGCCGTCAATTGGCATTACCTTGCGTAAAAGCGCGGCGGTGTGCGGTCTTACGTTGACTATTTTATATGATTCAATGTTCTCAAAGCCGCCGACTCCCATCAACGTAACGTACGGCATACCTGCCGAGAGCGTGTGCCAAGTGGTGTGCATATAACCCATGAGAGATTGATCTTCGATAGTGCTGAGAGCCGCATCTATCTGCGATCTTCCCTCGTCCCAAGGACAGAGTATGCAATCAAATCCTGCTTTCTGGAATACAGAGCAGGTCTCAACGGGGGCTTCGTATGCGCGGTATTGCCAGTCGGCAATGATAACTTCTTTCTTTACGTGATCCAAGAAATATTTCTCTACCTCGGGGGTGGGCGCGTTGCAGGTGTATCTACTCTTAGGATTGTAATATTCGTAACGGTAGAGCATCATATCTCCCCATACGAATATACGTCGTCCGAGTGCGCTCATCTCGTCACTTATCTCATTTATAAAGTCGCAAAGCGCACTTATGTTTTCTTCGGTAAATTCAAAGTTGTATGCCTCGTCACAACCAATGTGGAAATATTTACCCTCACCGCAAAGCTCGATAAGTTCGTTTCGTATCTGACGCAACAGAGCCTTTACCTTAGGCTTGCGGATATCCCAACACCAGCCGTCCTCGCTGAAATAGGTCTGCAAAGCAGGATTCTGGTCAAGTACTACGTGCTTTCCGTGCATAACTCGTCCCGCGGGAGCGTGTCCCCAGTGGTTGAACATGGGAATTATCTCTATTCCGAGGTCGTTTGCTTCTTTTATAATAGGTTTGATCTCTTCCTTTGTAAATCCGTGTTGCCACGAAAGCTCCTTTATGCAATCGAATTTGAGCATTCCCCAGAATTCGAGAACGATATGAGTGTACTTCAAAGCACCGCAAAGACGGACGAATCTTTGTATTTCCCAAAGCTTTGTTTCGGCAAAAATGCAGAAATGGATCATTCGATTTTGAATAAGCGCACGGTCCTTGATCTGACAGCACTCAACCTCGATAGCGTTCTCTCCGTCTTTGTCGATAGCCTTGAAACGATCGAGCAAGGTCATAAATCCATGTAAAAGGTCTTTCTCATTTTCCGCATAGACACAAATACCATCGGGGGTTATGTTAATGCTGTAAGAGTATTCGTCGAGCGAAAGCTTTTCCGCGCTTCCAACAGTAAAAATAAATTCACCGCGCTCTGTGACATCAATGACAGAGCATTGGAAAGTGAAATTCTTCCAAAATTCTTTTATAATGCTTTTGTTAAGACAAGAATGAGCGTTTGCTTTCACGTCTCCCGAAAAAACAAAGCTTCCTTCTTTTTTGATCAGATCTTGAGGATTAAATATCATAAGATTCTCCTTTCTTTTTTTATAGTATAGCATGAAATAAAAAAAAGAAACACCTCATTTTTATGCACAGGGGTGGACTTTTTAGTCAAGACATGCTATAATAAAGCTGAGGTGATAAATTATGATATACAATTTTGACGACTTATCTTTTAAAATTTTAATGGTTGACCGCTTTATACATAAGGAAGGCTTTTTTGAGGTAAACGCGCGCCCTTTTTCCGCGTTTTCGTTTCGTGTAAGCGGATCGGGAGCTTTTGAAATAGGAAATAAACGCTTTATTACTCAAAAAGGAGACGTGTTGTTTCTGCCCGCAAATATGCCGTACAAAGTAGAATATTCGAGCAGCGAAAGCATTGTCGTTCACTTTGAACAATGTAATTATTTCGAGACGGAAAATATTTGCTTGGAAAATATCGCAACGATCGGGCTGTTGTTTCACAATCTGCTTGAGTCATGGAACGGTCAACGTTCGGTAAATCAAGCAAAATCCATCATTTATGAGATCCTTGAAAAGATCGAAAAAGATAAAAGAAGCTCTCTCGAGGATAGCACCTTTTCTCGTTGCGTTCGTTATATAGACACACATTTTTGCGATCCTGAATTAGATATCAATACGGTGTGCAATATCGGATTTATTAGCGCGTCGAGTCTGCAAAGATCGTTTAATGCGCATTTTGGTATGTCTCCAAAGCAATATTTGCTCAAGCTCAGAATGAATCATGCGTTGGAGCTTTTGGCAGAGAATGTGCTTTCTGTCAAGGAGATCGCCTTTGCTTGCGGCTTTAATGACGAAAAATATTTTTCAAGAGCATTCAAAAGTAAATACGGATATCCGCCGTCTCAGATGCAAAACAGTATGTTTGTGTAAGAATTAAAAAAACGAGCCGAAGAAGATAAGAAAAAGGCGACCGCAGATTTTCGTCATCTGCGGTCGCCTTGATAATCTATTGAAGCTATAATACTTTTTTGATGATATGAAAAAATCCGCCTTCCATTGTTGCCACCAGCGTGATTTTGATGCTCTTCAACATTCAAAATTTGCATCGCAGAGGACAAAGAAAAACTTTTTTGCTTTCGTTTTATTATGCCTCTTCTCCCGATAGAAACGCATCGATAGCCAAAGGAAGCTGGCTGCCGAATTTTGTGAAGCTCTCCTTTGAGAGCGGTTTCTCGCAGCCTTCCGCGCGGTCATAAAATCCAAAGCGACTCAGCTCAAAGGTATATCCGCTGCCAAAGTTCTCCCACCCATATTCTCTGAAGTTTGCGTATTTGCCGCGGCCTTTTCTTGAGATATTATCAAGCGTTATATAGTCGCAATATTTGCATATCAAAGAAGCAAAGCGCAACTGCTCTTCGACCTGCTCTGCGGGGAGATAGTCGCTTAAAAAGAAATAATTCTTTCTCGCGTTGTGCAGGTCTATCAAAAGCGCGGGTTTCTTTGCAAGACCGCGAAGATATGTGTCTATCGCCTTGACTTCGGGAGTGCTCAATGTATCCCATAC
>JAZSIP010000104.1:0-25624 GCA_045533915.1 Eubacteriales bacterium | reverse complement strand
AAACGCTGGCATAAATTTTCTATGCCAACGTTTTTTATTAAAACACAAAAAATGCATTTAAATATTTCAAATTTTGATTTATCGGGGACGCGCAAAGGGGACTTTTTATAAAAAGTTCCCCTTGACCCCTCAAAAATTTTCAAAAATAAGGTTTTACATAGTCGTTATGGCTACATAAAAACTTTTTTTAGGAAGTTTTTTGCCAAGCTTTTTTTCAAAAAGTCTCCCTCATCGCGTCCTCCCCGATAAATAAAAATTTGAAATATTTAAATGCATTTTTGTGTTTTAAATAAAAAACGTTGGCATAGAAAATTTATGCCAGCGTTTTCTTTTTTGCCTACTTTTCCTTTTTTTAAAGAAAAAAGTAGGTTATAAAAACTTTTTCATTGTTTCAATTGTAGCTTCTTCGTACTTTACGATATCGCGCGCGAGCTTGAGCGTTTCTTCGGAGCAATTGGTGTTTTCGTGCTCACGGATAAGACGTGTAAGCTCGGTCGTGCCCATTGTAGCGCCCTGAATTACCATCTGCGCAAGGTGGCTGGTACTCGCATCGGTCATGGTATTCATAGCCATTCCGATCTTCGCTCCCATTTTCGCCATGATGTTTTCTTCCTTGGGCGTGTTACCCTCGTTGCATATCATTTTGCCTATTTTTGCGGCGTATTCCTCATAGCGATCTATCTGAGCTGTAAGCTCTTCGCGGAAAGGCTTGTCCGTAACCTTGTCCATAATATCGATAATTGAATCAGCGCCCATTTTTACGTTTTTATACATAGCGTCAAGCATAGTCTTGTCGCTTGTTTTTTCTTTTACAGAATTCATTTTCTTCCTCCGTTTGTTTCGAAGATATGGTATTATTTTGAGCGGAAAAAGAGCGAACTATACATATTTGAATTTTTAAAATTTGACAAAATGACGAAATTAAAATATCTGTTTTTCATTGAAAAAAAGAGAGAAATATGATATAATTACAAATACGCTTGAATTTGATTTTTGAAAGGATATAATAATAAAATGAACATTAAGGAAGCAGCGGAGATCCGCCGCAGATATAGACCTGACCGCAGCAATATAACCCACGTAAGAGGTTGCTTTGTCAACGAGCAAAAGGAGATAATCTCCGAGTTCGACCAGAGCATCGGAATGATGAATGAGGACGATGCGGAGCAGATGCTAAAGCTTCTGCGCAAAACGCTTTCCGGCTCGATAGGAAGAAACCTCCTCGATATAGAGTTCTCGACAAAGCAGGTATCGGAGGGCGAGGAGTACGGACTTCTCCGCAAGCTCCGTGACAGTGAGCTTCGCGACGGCGAGGCAGTCAAGACGCTTTACTCGAAAATAATCGAGTCGCTTTCGATAGAGGGTAATTATCTGATCTTACTTGCTTACGATCGATATGACGTATTCAAATACGCCGCTGACGGAGAGAAAAGCGAAGAGTCCGATGAAGTCTTTTCATATATTCTTTGCAGTATATGTCCCACAAAAGAGGGGAAGCCTACGCTCAGCTATTATCTTCCCGCAAATTGCTTCCGCAGTATAGGAGCGGATACCGTGCTGACTTCTCCCGAAATCGGATTTATGTTTCCCGCGTTCGATGACCGCACAGCGAATATTTATAAGGTTCTTTATTATACGAAAAATCTTTCGGACAGCCATGAAGAGCTTGTCGATTCACTCTTTAAATCCGACATTCCCATGCCCGCAAAGGAGCAAAAGGAGACATTTGGCAACGTGCTTGAGGCGGCTATGGAAGACGATTGCAGTATGAAAGTAGTAAAAGCCGTACACGGTCAGATATGCAGAATGATAGAGGAGCATAAAAACGAGAAGATAGACGAGCCTCTCGTTATGACAAAGACAGATGCCTCCGATATGCTTCGCCTTTGCGGAATACCCGCGGAGAAGGTAGATACCTTTGAGGAAAGATTTGATGAGAGCTTTGGTGAAAACGCCGCGCTGACACCTAAAAATATAGCCGAGGCAAAAAATCTCAAGGTCGTCGCGGGAGATATCGAGATAAAGGTCGCGGGCGAGAGCACAGATATGATAGAGACTCGCGTTATCGACGGAGTGAAATACGTGCTTATACGTGCTGACGGCGAGGTCACCGTGAACGGAGTTAATATACATATTTGATAAATAAAGAATAAGACAGGGAACGGCTCAAGACATAGATCCGTCCCCTGTCTTATTACATATTCCCGATTTTATGGGATTTTGATGTATATATCTCAATGCTGTTAAAAAATATTCATTATTTTCAACGGGCTCGCTTTTGAATCTGTCTTGAAAAAGATGACCGTTTCTTCGATATTTTGTATTATACCAATATACGTATCTTCCGCCGATTCTTTTAAATATCTGTTCCAAACTTTCTTGTTCGGTTTTGAGAAGAATGTGAGCGTGATTGTTCATAAGGCAGTATGCGTATAACTTGAATCCGCTAACCGCTTGACAATTGTTCAATATCTCTACAAATTTCCAATAATCCTCGGCTTCCTCGTATATCTGCTGTTGATTTATCCCGTGTAGCATTACGTGGTAAATTCCCGTTTCGCTTTTCTTTCGCGCTTGTCTTGGCATTTTTATCACCCATTTTCATTTTATCATAAAATATTGTACTTGTCAATGAAAAATCCAAAGCAAACAAAACAAACAAAACACAGAGGACAGTTCCTTGTGTTACTCTATGCATTTTTCTATGTGAAAAATAAAAAATTGCCATATCGTTCCTTGGATATTTTTCGCTTATACTACAAATAATATCCTCAAAGCCGAAAATATATAGAAGTATTCAAGGAGAATAATGATGAAAGCAACAGGAATTGTTAGAAGAATAGATGACCTCGGAAGAGTTGTAATACCCAAAGAAATAAGAAGAACCATGCGTATCCGCGAGGGTGACCCGCTTGAGATATACACCGATCGCGAGGGGGAAGTGATATTCAAAAAATACTCTCCTATCGGAGAGCTTGCCTCGTTTGCGTCGCAATATGCGGAAACGCTTCATAAGACCTGCAATATGGCGATCCTTATAAGCGATCGCGACGCGGTGATCGCGACCTCGGGGGTCTCACGCAAGGAGTATTCCGAGAAATCGTTATCCGACGAAGTCGAAAAAATTATCGAGAGCAGAGGAATGTATACGTGGCGTGAGGGAAGCGAGAAGATCTCTCCGATATCGGACGGAACTGCTACGCACTACGTCAGTTGTGCTATGCCAATAATCAGCGAGGGTGATGTTGTAGGTTGCGTTATGTCGCTTACCGACGGCTCTAATGATCGATCAAAAGAAATGACATCTTCCGACGTTGAATCAAAGCTCATTCTTACCGCGGCGGGATTTCTCGGGCGACAGCTTGAATCGTGAGATAACGATAAGATCGGCTGGATCAAAAGCTTAAAAACAAGCGAAGATCCAGCCGACTTTTTTATTTTATTTTCTTAAAATTACCGTATGTTTCATTGACCGTTTCACAATAGGAAAAAGTATTATCATATTTTTGAAGTATGTTTTTGAAATCAACGATCTGATGACGGTTTACAACACATATCAAAACTGTTTTTTCTTCCTTGTTATATGAACCGATAGCTTTTATCTGCGTTGTTCCGTGTTTAAGCTCGGTGAATATTTCTTTGGTTATCTCGTCGGGGTGAGTTGTTATGACCGTAAACTGACACGCTTTTTTCATTCCCGAAATTATATAGTTTCCTATATAAGTAGAGATAAAGCAGTACATAATACACAGGCAGACTGGCTTATAGTCGTAAGAGAGCGATCCTACGTCATCGGGCTTTGCGTAAACGAAAAATGACGTTATAGCGACAATTGCGTTCAGCGTAAAGGTAACGTAAAAGAAATTAAGCTCGGGCTTCTTTTTGCTTATGTATTTTGATACGATATCCGTACCTCCCGTGGACGCGTTTGCTTTAAAACAGATACCGTAAACGATACCGCTAAGTACTCCGCTTAAGATAACGGGGAAGATAGTGTCGTGTCCTTGAGCATCATACTGAAAAGCTTCAAGTCCTATCTTTTGCAAAAGCAGATAGACAAATGAATACGTAAGACAGAAGAAAAGCGAACGCTTTGCGAAACGCTTGTCAACAAGAAAATAGGCTAACACGCATAAGGGGATATTGATAATAAGTGACATATAGCCTATACTGAAGCCCGTTTTATACTGTATCATTGTAGCGATACCGTTAAGTCCCGCGGGAGCAAAATCATTCTTTACAATGAAAAGCTGATAGTTGAAAGCCAACAGTACGGCAATCAAAAATATTATAACATAGTCAAAAGCACTTTTGATTTTTATGTTTTTCATTTTTATGTCCTCATATCATCATAGCGATTGCCGCTTGCTGCTTTGCGGAATGAGCGAGAGACTTCATTACAATATATTCGTTGACGGAATGATGAAATTTTCCCGATACACCGATACTGTCAACACAAGGGATACCCGCAATGGTCGCATGAGCCGCATCCGAGCCGCCAAGCGCTCCGCGGGCAGTGAGTGCAGGAAGCCCTGTTTTTTTGTTTATTTCGTTTATCTTGTCAAACAGAGCGAAATTTCTGTCGCATTTTTCCATCGAAGGACGGAAGCTGACTTCTTTAATATCGCAAGAGCACCCCGCAACATAAGTGTGATCGGCGACCTCTTGAAGCTTCTTTTTGACTTCTTCAAGCTGACTTTGAGTAGCAAATCTTATGTCAGCCGTGAAGATACAAGTGTCGGCAACGGCGTTTGCGACAGTTCCTCCATGTATAACACTGCAGTTGCAGGTAAGCCCGTCCTCATCCTTCATTTTCTCAAGCTCTATTATCTTATGCGCCGCTTCGGTCACGGCGTTTGCTGCTTCGAAACATTTTGATGAATGTCCCGCTGTTCCGTGAACGGTAAATTCATATCTCAAGATACCTTTTCGCCAAAGGACCAGAGTATCGCCGTCCGCTCCTTCTACATTGAGAAAAGCTATGGCGTCTTTTGCCTTTTCGCATATATAATTTATCGTTCTGTGAGAACTGATAACGCTTGATACTTCTTCATCGGTTTGGAGAAGAAGCATTACAGGGCGATCCTTAAAGCCGCAACGCTCAAGCGCGTCCATAGCTAAAAATGCGGCAACAACTCCGCCCTTACAATCAAGCACACCTGGACCGTACATTCTTTCCTCGTCACGTCTTACTATTGGCGCTTTGAAAAGTCCTAACGGGTGAACGGTATCGATATGCCCCGAGAGTGCTATCGGAGCGGCTTTTGCGTCAGGATTCATCGTAATGCAAACGATGTCTCCCGATACCTCCTCATGTAAGGTCTCTATCTTCCAACCGTGTTTTTGAGCCTTGTCTATAAAATACTTTCCTACAGCGTCAACGCCTTCCTTATGTCTCGTAGGGCTTTCTATTTTTGCTACGTCCTCTAAAAAGTCGAGATATTCGGGATAAAGGCGGTCTATTTCTTCAAAAAGCTTACGTGTTGGCATAAAATACTCCTTTTTCAACAATTTCCTCTTGATTATAACACAAAAATGTGATATAATCAAATACAAATAACTTTATAAAACATATAAATATAAGTTATGGAGGGGATATGCTCAATAACGTTTCAAGGTATGTGTACGAAGTCTGGCGAAGCAAAAGTGTTTCGGAGGCGGCGAAAAAGCTTTATATTTCACAGCCCGCGCTCTCATCATCGATAAAAAAAGCCGAGGAGGAGCTTGGCGCTCCTATCTTTAATCGAGAGACTTTACCGTTTACGCTTACGCCTGAGGGAAAGATATACGTAGAAGCGATCGAAAAGATGATAGCTATAGAGGAAGAGATGCGTGAAAGCATTATGGGAATAAGCACGATGAACAGCGGAAAGATAACCGTTGGTACGGCAACGCATTTGTCGTCATATGCTATTCCGAAGATATGTGAAAGATTCCGAGAAAAATATCCGAAAATAGATATAAATATTATCTGGAGCACGACCAAGGAGCTTCCGAATCTTCTTGAGGAGAAAAACGTTGATCTGATATTCACTTCAAGTGATACGAAAGAAAAAAATTTTGTTGTTGAGCCGTTATTTGAAGAAAGATGTATAATAGTTATAAAAAGAGATTACGAGGGGATAGAGCATCTTTTGCCATACGCCATAAGCTATGACGAAATAATAAACAAAAGCTATCCAAAAAGAAAAGCTATCTCTGACATGACGCTTTTTTCGGGAATAGAGTTCATTTACGCTCCGCCGAACAGTAACCTTTATAAGAAGAGGAGGCTGTTTTTTGGAGAGTCGGGTCTGTCAAAGCATATTACGTCAAACACGGGCAGATACCGTCTTAATTATAATTTGATGCTCGCGGGATTCGGCGCGCTTTTCACGACCGACAGCGCGCTTGCTACTACTCCGCCGAGCGAGGACTGTCTCTATTTTGCAATAGACAGACCCGAAGCGATACAGAATTTTTCAATAATATATTCCGCGGATTCAAATTCACCGTCACGCCGTATTATCGACAAATTCGTCGAATGCGCAAAGGAGCTTTTTCGCGACGGAAAACTTGCGGAGATATTTCAATAATAAAAGATGTTTGGAATTTTAAATTGCGGTTTATAGGAGAGTTTTGCAGTGCGTTGGGTAAGGTAAGTTGCCACCCCGCGTGTCATTCCCCCGCGGTGTCGCCCCCAATTTTTTGTTTTTATTTCCATCGAGATCCTTCACGTTGCTCAAGGATGACACGATGGAGGGAGAGGCTTGCGGTGGGGCGACATAGCGAAGAATCTCGCGGGGGAAGACGGAAATGATTATCACCAATCTCTTCTACAAATCAAAATTTGTTTAAATTTAAACCATTTTGCTATATAACCAAAACAATTTAATCAAGAGGTATACATGAAAGAAACTAATTATAATTTTAATATAGTGCGCATGGGCAAGAGCCTTTGCATAGCGCTTGTGTCCGATCTTCACGCGCAAGATCCCGACGCGGTCATAGATTCACTAAAAAAGAAAAGCCCCGACTATATCCTTATGCCTGGGGATATCTTTGAATTTAGCAACAGAATAAAGGATAGCAGAAACGAAAACGGTTTTCGGCTTTTGAATGAGGCGGCAAAGATCGCGCCTACGTTTTATTCGATAGGAAATCACGAGAACGGCGGTGTGGGATCGTGGAAGCCCGGGTGGGATAAAAAGCGCGGAAAGAAGAGAGAGCTTTTGAACGAAGATGTAGCGCGAATAAAAGAAAGCGGAGCGGTATTGCTCGATGACGGATTTGTTTTGCGCGATGGAATAGCCTTTGGCGGACTTACATCGGGGCTCAGCAGTGATGCGCATAAGCCGAATTTAGATTGGCTTGACGATTTTTGCTCGGTCGACGGCACAAAGATACTTCTTTGCCACCACCCCGAATACTATAAAAAATATCTTAAGGATAAAAAAATAGACCTCATCGTAGCGGGACACGCGCACGGCGGTCAGTGGAGACTTGGCAGGCTTGCCGCCTTTGCTCCGGGGCAGGGAATATTTCCGAAATACACAAAGGGCGTTTACGATGACCGCCTTGTCGTAGGCACAGGACTTAAAAAAAGCGGACGAATACCGAGAATTTTCAATAAACCCGAGATAGTTTATATAACGATTTAAAAAAAGATAATAAGACAGGGGACGGCTCAAGACATAGAACCGTCCCCTGTCTTATTTTAAAAGAAGAAAAGTAACACGCGTCCCGCGTCCCCGCGTCCCCGTGTACCCGCGTCCTCATTGTTTTAAGCTAACTTCTTTTCAAGTCTTTCGCGGATAGCCTTAATGAAGTCGGCGGAGTTGACAGCGGTAGCCTTATAGCCTTCGCTTACAAGACCAACGAGGTCTTTTGTCATAATACCGTCGTTAAGGGTATCGATACAAGCCTCTTCAAGCTTATTTGCGTAATCAACAAGCTCGGGAAGCT
Organism: Eubacteriales bacterium; assembly: GCA_045533915.1. Lineage (GTDB taxonomy): Bacteria > Bacillota > Clostridia > Oscillospirales > CAG-272 > HGM12713. Next base: position 17,680 of record JAZSIP010000104.1, on the reverse strand, counting down.
CATCAAGCTCACCTCTCTTGCGGAACGCGCCCGACCAAGCGTAGATCGTAGCCATGGGGTTCGTCGAGGTGTCCTCGCCCTTTAAGTAGCGGTAGTAGTGACGGGTAACAGTGCCGTGAGCCGCCTCATACTCGTACTTTCCGTCGGGAGAAACGAGAACAGGGGTCATCATAGCGAGCGAGCCGAACGCGGTAGATACCATATCGGACATAACGTCGCCGTCATAGTTCTTGCACGCCCAAATGTAACCGCCTTCGCTGCGGATAACACGAGCGACTGCGTCATCGATAAGGGTATAGAAATACTCAATTCCAAGCTCGTCAAATTTTGCCTTGTAATCTCTGTCGAATATCTCTTGGAAAGTAAGCTTAAAGGTCTGGTCGTACTTCTTGGAGATGGTGTCCTTTGTAGCAAACCAAAGGTCCTGCTTTGTGTCTATTGCGTATTTGAAGCAAGAGTGAGCAAAGGACTCGATAGAGGAATCCTTGTTGTACTGACCCTGAAGAACGCCGCCACACTCAAAGTCGTATATCGTCTCGCGGAAGGTCTCTTCGCCGTTTGCGTTTGTGAAAACAAGCTCAGCCTTGCCTTGCTCTGTGACACGGTGCTCGGTTGCCTTGTAAACGTCGCCGTATGCGTGACGTGCGATAGTGATCGGCTTTGTCCAGTTGCGTACAACGGGCTTGATCGAGTCAATGAGGATAGGAGCGCGGAAAACAGTACCGTCAAGGATAGCGCGGATAGTTCCGTTGGGGCTCTTCCACATTTCAGTGAGGTTATATTCCTCAACTCTCTGCTTGTTAGGGGTGATAGTAGCGCACTTTACCGCAACGCCGTACTTCTGAGTAGCGTACGCGCTGTCAAAGGTGACCTTGTCCTTAGTCTTTTCGCGCTCTACAAGACCGAGGTCATAATATTCGGTCTTAAGGTCAACGAAAGGAAGAATAAGCTCGTCCTTGATCATTTTCCAGAGAATTCTGGTCATTTCGTCGCCGTCCATTTCGACGAGCGGCGTTTTCATTTGGATCTTTTTCATCGTTATTATTTAGTCCTTTCTTTAAATTCAAGCAAATTTGTGCGGTTTCCATAGGAAATTCGCGCCGTGTTTGGCGCGAAAGTCACAAAGTTGCAGCTTGAAAAACGATCTGTTTTTCAAGCCACAATACCTCCGAACAGTTTGAAAAAATAAGATTTTTATTTATCGATAACCGCAAAAGCGGATATGATCATTTGTTTTGAGCCGCGTAGTAATTCATAAGGCAACCGTCGAGGATTATTTCCTTTTCGTCTTCGGTAAGACCCTTTACGTAGAGCTTGATAGAAGCGGTCTCTCCATTTGCGCGGATAACGGTTGCGTCAAACTCTTCTTTGTTATTGATAATAGCCTCACGGATACCGCCGACGAATACGTAGTCGCCTTCTGAATACGGAAATTCCGTACCCTCCGCAAGCGTAAAGGGAAGAATACCCCAGTTGATGCAGTTGGAACGGTAACGCTTGGTAGCGAACTCGTAGCAGATATTAGCAAATCCACCGAGAACCTTCTGGCAGGAAGCCGCCTGCTCACGTGCCGAGCCGTCACCGGGCTTGTTTGCGAAAACGCAAGAGCCGAACTGAGTATTCTTTATAAGCTCTTCTGCGTTGCCGACCTTGGAAAGAACTTTTAAAAGCTCCTCGGGATTTTCATTTGCACGTCTTTGCGCTTCGACAGCACTTACCGCTTTTGAGCGTCCCACGTACTCGGGAACGCGGCGAGAGAGCGCAAATTCGGAAAGACGGAGGGGATTTGAACGGTAGGACGAAGTCTCACCTGAGGGAATAAGCTCGTCGGTCGTCGTTACGGGGTCGTGAATTACCGCCGCAAGCTTAACGAGAAGATTGTCAGCGAGCTCATACTGCTTGGGCCAATCGGTTATGTTCGGACCGAGAATGAGCTCTGCGTCAGCATCGGGCTTTCCGTAGCCGTTGTAAACGCGCTTGCCGTAAACAGACGCGTCGAAATGATACTCGTGAGGAGTATATTCATAATCAATATCGGTAGCGGCAGTAATCACACCGCCGTTGCGAGCCGTAGCGGCGATGCTGCGCGCGTCCATAAGAGCAACGCCCGCAAGCTGACCCTCACCAGGCTTTGAACCCTCGCGATTGGGGAAGTTTCTTGTTGTATGTCTCAAAGAAAGACCGTTATTTGCGGGAACGTCACCTGCGCCAAAGCAAGGACCGCAGAAGGAGGGCTTTATAACAGCTCCTGCCGAAAGAAGATCTGCGGTAACGCCTATCTTTGTAAGCTCAAGGGATACGGGAACACTTGTCGGGTAAACGGAAAGCGAGAAGTAACCGTTGCCCGTACTCTCTCCGCGGAGAATGGAGGCGGCTTCGTCGATGCTATCAAACATACCGCCAGCGCAACCCGCTATGATACCCTGATCCGCAAGGACTTTTCCGCCCTTGACCTTTGAGCGAAGATCAAGATTGCACTTACCAAACTTTGCTTTAGCTTCTTCCTCGACCTTTGCAAGTATCTCATCCGCGTTTTCAACAAATTCGTGTATCGTATATGCATTCGAGGGGTGGAAGGGAAGCGCGATCATGGATTCCATCTTGGAAAGATCGATCTCAATAAGTGAGTCATAGTAAGCAACCTTACCGGGCTTCAGTTCCTTATAATCGTCGGGTCTTCCGTGAGCCTCGTAGTGCTTCTTCGTTACCTTGTCTGTCTCCCAAATGGACGACAGGCAAGTCGTTTCGGTAGTCATAACGTCGATTCCGTTTCTGAAATCGATAGGGAGATTCTTAACTCCAGGGCCTACAAATTCAAGAACCTTGTTCTTTACAAAACCATTTCCAAAGGTTGCGCCGACGAGTGCGATAGCAACGTCGTGAGGACCGATACCTTTCTTGGGAGTTCCTGTAAGATATACGAGGACTACCTCGGGAGCGTTTATATCGTATGTGTTCTTCAATAGCTGCTTTACAAGCTCAGGACCGCCCTCACCGACACCCATAGTACCAAGCGCACCGTAACGGGTGTGAGAATCAGAGCCGAGGATCATTTTTCCGCAGCCCGAAAGCTCCTCTCTTGCATAGGAGTGTATTACGCTCTGGTTAGCGGGAACGTAGATGCCTCCGTATTTTTTAGCCGCCGAGAGACCGAAAACGTGGTCGTCCTCGTTTATAGTTCCGCCGACTGCACAGAGTGAGTTGTGGCAGTTTGTAAGAGCATAGGGGATCGGAAATTCTTTGAGTCCGCTTGCTCGTGCGGTTTGAATTATACCAACGTATGTAATATCATGGGAAACGAGCGCGTCAAAGCGAATACGAAGAGCCTCGTCGTTACCCGATACATTATGAGCGTTAAGAATTGAATAAGCAATAGTGTTTTTTCTTGCTTCGGCAGGGGCAATGTCTGCTGACGCGGAGAGCTTTCCGTCTACAAGATATACACCGTTTGCACTGAGTTTTACCATATCTGACATTTTGATACCTCTTTATATAATTTGCTTTTGTGAAACGTTTTTTTGGATAAAACGCGCACACAGAATATTATAATATAAAATTGAAAAAAAGTCAATAAAAACAAGAGTATTTTACACTTTATTTGTTTAAAAGTTTTTTCTTAATATTTTGCGTATCTATTGAATTTGACTATGTTTTGTGATATAATTTAAAATATTCTAAAAATCGGAGCGGATTTATGAGCGAACTTTTTGGAAGAGTTATATTGCCGAGCGAACTCAGAGCACCCGCCACAGAGCTTGCTCCTTGGCTTATAGGCAAGATATTGTGCAGAAACATAGACGGAAAGATAATTCGTGCTCGTATCACGGAGACCGAATGTTATTTTGGAGAAGAAGATACTGCGTGTCACGCTCATAAGGGGAGAACCGAAAGAACGGATATTATGTACAGGGCTGGCGGAAATGCTTATGTTTATCTTTGCTATGGGATACATTCATTGTTGAATATTACAACAGGATTGGAAGGACATCCCGAGGCGGTTCTCGTTCGCGGAGTTGAAAATGTTACAGGACCCGGAAGAGTGACAAAGTTTATGCAGATCGATCGTGCTTTAAACAAAAAGGAACTTGTTCGGGAAAACGGACTTTGGCTCGAAGATGATGGATTTGTGTCGAAATATACAAAAAGTAAACGTATCGGTATAGATTATGCAGATCCTGATGATCGTGATAAATTATGGAGATTTGTTGCGGTAAACTGAATTTTATCGGCTATAAAATATATGATAAAAAATACAATTTATATTTTAAGGAAGTGATCAAAAAGATGAGAGGATTAGGAACTCTCGTAAATGTTCTCGCGGTCATTGTCGGAGGTCTGATCGGACTTTTGTGCAAGGGCGGATTGAAAGAACGTTATCGTCAAACGCTTATGCAAGCATGCGGACTTGCTACGATATTTATCGGAGCGGCAGGTGCGTTTCAGATGATTTTTACAATCACCGACGAGGGGAAGCTTAGCTCGGGATACACTATGCTTATAGTGATATCTCTTGTTCTCGGAGGACTTTTGGGAGAGCTTATCAATATCGAACACGGACTCGACTCGCTTGGTGAAAAGCTAAAAAAAGCGGTCAAGCGTTCGGGAGATAATAAATTTGTTGACGGCTTTGTTACCGCTTCGCTCGTTACCTGTGTTGGCGCGATGGCAATATGCGGACCTCTTGACGAGGCGCTTACGGGAAATTCGCAAACACTTTTTGTAAAATCAATACTCGATATGGTTATAGTTGCGGTGTTTGCCTCGGTGTATGGCTTGGGCGCAATATTCTCCGCACTTGCGATAGGAGTTTATCAAGGCTTCTTTACGATCTTTGCGGGACTCATCAAGCCGTTTATGTCCGACCATCTTATAATGATGCTTTCGGGTGTTGGTTCTGTACTTATATTTGCGGTGGGCTTGAATCTGCTCTCGCCCAAAAAAGTAAAAGTGGGAAATCTCTTACCCGCGCTTTTGATACCCATTGTTTATGAGCTTTTAAGACTTATACCTTGGTTTCCTTTTTAAATTAATGAGGTGTTTACTATGGATACTTTAAAAAAATATTTTAAACGTTATTTTATTGATGCTATGTCGTCAATGGCAGCGGGACTTTTTGCTTCGCTCTTGATAGGAACTATATTCAAGGCTCTCGGAATGATCCCGCATCTGGATATTTTTGCACAGATAGGAGGATTCGCACAGGCTATGGCAGGACCTGCTATGGCGGCGGCGATCGCTTACTCGCTCGGTTCGCATCCTCTCGTTATATATTCTTGCGCGGCGGTAGGATATGCCGCAAACTCACTTGGCGGTGCGGGCGGACCTCTTGCGGTATTCTTTATTGTAATAATCGCCGCAGAGATCGGAATGCTCGTTTCCAAAAAAACTAAAGTTGATATTATAGTAACGCCTTTTGTTACAATACTTGTAGGTGGAGTATTATCTATTTTGTGTGCGTCCTACATAGGCGCGTTGGTTGGATTTATCAGCGCATTTATCAGTTGGGCGGCAACACAAGCTCCGCTTGTTACGGGAATAATAGTTTCGGTAGTTATAGGAATCTGTCTTACGCTTCCTATCTCGAGCGCGGCTATCTGCGCGGGACTTATTTTGACGGGAAGCGCGGTTGCGCAGGGCTCATCCGAGGGACTTGCTATCGCGGGTGCGGCGGCAGTTGCGGGCTGTTGCGCTCAGATGGTGGGATTTGCGGCTATCAGCTTCCGTGAAAACCGTTGGGGCGGTGTGCTTTCTCAGGGAATCGGCACAAGTATGCTACAAATGCCTAATATAATCAGACACCCTCAGATCTGGATAGCGCCTACGCTTGCGTCCGCAATAACAGGTCCTCTTGCGGTTTGTGTATTTGGTCTGCGTATGTACGGAGCGGCAATAAACTCGGGTATGGGAACGTGTGGTTTGCTTGGACCTATCGGTATCATTCTCGGTTGGCTTGATCCCGCAAACGGATATCCTTACGACGTAACTGTACTTAATTGGGTAGGTCTTATTTTGATTTGCTTTGTGCTTCCCGTGGTCCTTTCGGTCATACTTAACGAGATATTGCGCAAGATCGGACTTGTTAAGGACGGATACATGAAGCTTGATAATTAAGGTATAATAAGATCAAATATATCATCACCGTTAATAAAATAAACGGGAGAAAAGCATTGAAGAAAAGCAAAAAAACGAAAAGTTATATTGACGTTAAAATAATATCCAAAAAAGCGGCGGCTGTCGCGTTAGGTATATTTTCGGTATTATCGTGTGTATTGGCAGTTCTCGGATATCTGTATATAAGACATACTTTTGAAGATCCGTCTGTCGTCCGCGATTGGATAAGTGATCATTATGTTCTTGGCGTAATAGCAATGATACTTATTTGCGCCATACAGGTAATTGTAGCACTTGTCCCAGGGGAGCTTGTAGAGATAGCAGCGGGATATATTTTCGGAGCGTGGTTAGGATCGATTATCTGCTTTATCGGAATAATGTTGGGAAGTGTTATAGTTATATTGCTTACGCGAAAGATAGGACGCCGTTTTATTGAGGCTCTTTGCCCTCGGGAAAAGCTTGAATCTATCCCGATTTTAAATGATCCTAAAAAGAGAGATTCGCTTACTGCGGTGCTTTTTCTGATACCAGGAACGCCAAAGGATCTTTTGACTTATATAATAGCGCTTACCGAAATGAGTATCCCTACGTATATTTTGCTGACTTCGGTGAGATTTCCCTCGATTATCATTTCCGCGATAGGCGGAGATGCCCTCATCAATGAAAGCCTTACTAAAGCTATATGGATATTCATTATAGCGGCGATAATAAGCGCCTTGGGATATTTTATCTTTATTATGATCAAAAAAGGAAAAGAAAATAAAAAATAAAAGCAAAGCAAAAACTGTTGTGAAAAATGCACATTTTGATAACAAAAACTTTGTGCACTTTTACAATAAATTAAAACAAATGTCATAATTTAGAAATATTTATTTTGTAGAATATAGTTACAGGAAGATCAGCATCTGATTTGCACGGAATGGGATAATGAATTACCGATTCCATGTTTGAAAGGAGATCTAATCTAATTATGAGCGTGAATGGCAACTTTGTATACGAAATTGAAATCGACACCATGCAAGATGCAAAAGAGTTGGTTGGTATAGCAACCAAGCTGAAGGGAAAAATAGTACTTAAAAGCGGTACTAAGTTTTCGGTAAATGCAAAAAGTCTTCTCGGAGTTATGCTTGCTAAAAAGCTTAACTGGGCAGACCTTAAGATAGTGATGGAACAGGATCACTATCACGAATTTGAAAAATATATTAAAAATTAACGTCGGTAATTTTATTCTTACATTCCCGCTGGTTGACCTGTAACTTAACACAGAAATAAAAAGTGAATAAAGTTAAAGCCGCGCATACTCAAAACGAGTATGCGCGGTGATTTTTATGTATTATATTATAACGATATTCCAAAATCGATCAAAAAAGCTCTGACGGTCTCAATGGGAATACCATAGCCATAAGCAAATGAGCCATCGTCGTTCCACGAACCTGCAAAATTGATACCTACAAGCTTAAGATCAATGTTAAGGATCGCTCCGCCGCTGTTCCCGTGATCGATGGGAGCGTTGTGAGCAATAGCGTCAAAGGTTGGAGTGAAGGTGTCTTTGATAGAAACTTCGGTATAGCCCTCGACAGTTCCGATCGTGATTGCGTTTTGTTGACCTTTCGGTTGACCGATAGATATTATCGTTTCCTCGGTATCAGGATTTTTTGTTTCTATTTCTACGGCTTTTAATTCTGTGGTAGTTTCAAATTCAAGTACGGCAAGATCGTTTTCTTTGCAAAGCGTAGTAATATTGTTGTTTTTTAACCAAGATGTATTGACTGTTTGGTATGAGTTTCCTTGATAATCCTTGATAGTATGATTATAATACCTATAGTTGCCTGATGGCTCGATCACGTGATAGTTGGTAAGAACGTAGTAGTGATAGGTATCAAGCTTCTTTTCAACCTTGAAAATGACACCGCTGCCGATAGAAGTTCTTTCGGGTGTGCTGTTGCTATAGTTGGTGTTTGATTCGGCAGTTCTTATATTTACACAGGCTTTGATAGTATCTGTGGTTATAGTATTAATAAGCGCAGCATAGTCAAAGCTTTCACTTTCGTTGTTTGAAGGCTGAGAGGAAGGCGGAGGATCGTTGCTTGGGGGAGTTGTTTGGTTTTGGGTGGTGTTAGGTGTGAGATTTTTGTTGTCCGAATTATTTGTGTTTTCAGAAGATTTATCAATATCCAAAGCTTCTTTGGTGTACGTTGCTATAATATTCGGGACGGTGTTTCCTATGAAATCGGAAGCGTAATCTAATCCCTTTGGTATATTTTTGCAGGAAGTCATACTTAAAAGCAAAAGAATGGCTAAGATCAGGGCAAATATTTTTTTCATATACTTATTTTTAGGGCGCGATGTTTCGCCAAAAATGACTCCTTTCATCAAAAACTATAATTTAATATATCATAATAAGGGAAAAAAGTCAATATTTTTTCTTATTTCTTTGCAAAAATATAAGGAAAAGAAAGTCTCTTATATCGAAAAAATTATGGAGTCTTTTTTTGTCTTTAAGAGTGCGCCACAACCATTCAAAGCGCATATCGCGAATTATTTTTGGCGCTCTTAAGGTATCACCGGACCAAACGTCAAACGCACCGCCAAGTCCCATACAAAGACGAAGCGAGGTGATCCTGTCGGCGTTTTTATCTATCCATATCTCCTGCGTCGGAAATCCGAAGCAGACGAATAAGATATCAGGTGAAGCTGAGTTTATTTTTTTTAAAACAAGTTCATTTTCAATTCCGCTTTTTTGGAAATATCCGTGATGAGCAAAGCATACGCGAAGCGAGGGAAATTTTTTCTTAAGCATTTTTGCGGCGCGTTCGGCTACGCGTGGTCTTGCGCCGAGAAGCGCTACGGATAAATTCTTCTTTTCGGCATAAGACAGAATAAATTCGGCGCTTTCAATTCCCGTTATACGCTCTTTGAGTGGATCTTTGAGGATACGTGATGCAATAACGAGACCTATACCGTCAGGAAGAAGAAGATCGGATCTGTCAAACAATCTCGCGAGATAGGGAGACTTTGCGCAACCAAGAGCCATTTGAGGATTAGGCGTATATATTTTTGCGCATTTTTTGTTTTTAAGAATATACGCTATTTTTTTCTTGGCAGTTTTTTCGGTCATTTTCGGAATATTAAGCGTAAGTATTTTTACTTTTCCCGTTTTAATTTCTTTTTTCATAGTTTTTTCTCTCTGAAAATACTTTTTGTTTTATTTTTGACCTCTTTTGTGAAAATTATAAGTGGTAGGATATTGACAATTTTCGCAAGATGATTTATAATATATAATAATAATTTTGCCGCGATGTTCGTATGCGGTGTTGAAAGGATATTACAATGGCAAACGATAAGAAAATGGTAGAGCAGATCACGTCTATGGACGTTGATTTTGCGCAATGGTATACCGACGTAGTAAAAAAGGCGGAGCTTGCCGATTATTCGGGAGTTAAGGGCTGTATGATAATCAGACCTTACGGCTACGCTATCTGGGAAAATATTCAGCACGACCTCGATTCTCGTTTTAAGAGACTCGGACACGAAAATGTTTATATGCCTCTGTTTATTCCCGAAAGCTTGCTTCAAAAGGAGAAGGATCACGTAGAGGGCTTTGCGCCTGAGTGTGCTATAGTAACGATGGGCGGACAGAACAAGCTCGCGGAGAGACTTGTTGTACGTCCTACATCCGAGACGCTTTTCTGCGATCATTACAAGAATATAATTCATTCTTACAGAGACCTGCCGAAGCTCTATAATCAGTGGTGTAACGTGGTAAGATGGGAAAAGACTACCCGTCCGTTCCTTCGTACCTCAGAATTTTTGTGGCAGGAGGGTCACACTATGCACGCAAACGAGGAGGAGGCTCGCGAGGAGACTCTCCGTATGCTTAAGTGCTATGAGGACTTTTATTTCGAGACTCTTGCTATCCCCGCTGTAACGGGAAGAAAGACCGAAAAGGAAAAGTTTGCGGGTGCAAAGGAGACATACACCATAGAACCTATGATGCACAACGGTGTAGCGCTTCAGGGCGGTACTTCGCACTATTTTGGAGACGGCTTTGCAAAGGCTTTTGATATCACCTTTACAGATAAGGACAATACGGTCAAATATCCTCATCAGACCTCTTGGGGTGTTTCTACCCGTATGATCGGCGCGCTTATTATGACTCACGGCGACGATAACGGACTTATACTGCCGCCTAAGGTAGCTCCTATTCAGGTGGCTCTTATACCGATCGCTCAGCATAAGGAGGGCGTTCTCGAAAAGGCTTCTGCGGTTCGCGATCTTCTCAGCGAAAAATTCCGCGTAAAGCTTGACGACAGCGATTTCTCTACGGGTTGGAAGTTCAGTCAGTATGAGATGAAGGGTGTTCCGCTTCGTTTGGAGCTTGGACCGCGTGATATTGAAAATAATTCCTGTGTTCTTGTCAGCCGCGTAAGCCGTGAAAAGAAGATAGTTTCGCTCGACAATATCGTGGAAGAGGTTGAGGCAGCTCTTAAGGCGGTTCACGATGAGCTTGTCGCAAGAGCTGAAAAAAATCTTGCGGAGAAGACGAGCATCGCTCACGATCACGCAGAGTTCCTTGATATCGCAGAGAATCACCCCGGATTCATCAAGGCTATGTGGTGCGGAGACTCGGAGTGCGAGGATAAGCTCAAGGACGAAACGGGCGGCGTAAAATCCCGTTGTATTCCTTTTGTTGAAGAGCATATCTCCGATACTTGCGTATGCTGCGGAAAGCCCGCAAAGCATATGGTCGTTTGGGGCAGACAATATTAAGTAAAAGGTAAGAGTGAAAAGTGAAGAGGTTTTGTCTCTTTGCTCTTCACTCTTATTAGTAGGTATAAAGGGTAGAAAGGAGGAAAAAATGAGAATATTCGGAGAAACACTCGGGGCGCGTATAAAGCGTATAGATCCTATAATTTTCATATTTTCCGCCATTCTTTCGCTCATAAGTATTCTGACTATCCTCGGAAGCGTTGAGAATTTCGGACGGAGTAAGCTTGTTATGCAGGTCGCTATGACCGTCGCGGGAATGATAGCCGTTTTTGTAATAGCAAATCTCGATTACCGATTTTTTGTCGACCGATTTTATATAATACTTTTTGCTCTGTCGGTGTTTTTGCTTGGTATCACCCTTATATTCGGTATAAGCGGACAAACTATGGAAACGGGAAACAAAAGTTGGCTGACTATTCCGTTTATCGGTATTTCTATTCAGCCCTCCGAGTTTGTAAAAATAGCCTTTTTGTGCACCTTCTCAAAGCATATTGATATGGTAAAGGATAAGCTTAATCATCCGCTCTCACTTTTGGGACTTCTAGTTCACGCTGGGGCGATAGTAGGTCTTATTCTTCTTTCGGGAGATCTTGGGGTCGCGCTCGTTTATTTGGGTATAATTCTTTTTATGCTTTATTGCGCGGGTGTTTCGGGGTGGTATTTCCTCGGCGGAGCTGTTGCTATTGTAATATCAGTGCCTTTTCTTTGGAATTTTCTCAAGCCGTATCAGCAGCAAAGAATAATTTACGGATTTTCGCCCGAGGGAGGTCCTGCGGATATCGTCAGACAGCCGCTTATGAGCCTTGATGCTATTTCGAGCGGCGGTCTGTTTGGAAAAGGTCTTTTCAGCGGAGGTATCTATGAGGATCTTGCCGCATCGCATACCGATTTTATTTTTGCGACCGTTTGCGAAAAGTTCGGATTTGTGGGCGGATTTGTTGTAGTTGCTTGTCTTGTCGTCCTTGTTCTGCGTATTTTGTGGCTTGCTCTTAAGTGCCGTGATACGGTAGGGAAGCTTATCTGCGCGGGTATTGCCGCCGTTATTATTTTCCAAACTCTTGAAAATCTTTGGATGTGTATAGCCAAAGTTCCAGTTATAGGTATAACATTGCCCTTTATGAGCGCGGGCGGATCTTCCGTTCTTGCTCTTTACGTAATGATAGGATTTGCGCATAGCGTGGCGGCTAAAGAAAAGAAATTTTATTTTAGTCAACAGCTTAATGTGTAATCATAAAGATCCTCCCACTGCCATATAATTGATTAGAATTATATGGAAAAATGGGAGGATCTTATGTTTATCTATTCCTTGCGCGCCAGCACGCTTAAATTTTTTGCGGTTATTTGTGTGTCACTCGTTATGCTTATAACCTTAATAGCCTTTATTCCCGCATACGGAAATGACGACGGATTCGTTGCTTCGTCAAAGGATGTGGAAATAAAATATGACGACGTCAAAACTAATGAGGATCGCATTGCCTTTCTTGCTCAGTTTGGCTGGGAGGTCTCTGCCGAGCCTCGGGAAAGCGTTGAAGTTACTATCCCTTCCGAGTTCGATAAGATCTTTACGGGGTATAACGAAATTCAACGCCGTCAAGGTCTTGACCTCGCAAAATATAAAAAGAAAAAGGTCATGCGCTATACATATGAGGTCACAAATTACGAGGGCGCTGACAGTACCGTCTATGCTAACGTCATCGTCTACCGTAACCGCGTTATCGGCGGCGATATCTGCTCCGCTGATATTACAGGCTTTATCCACGGCTTTGAAAAATAAGGACGCGGGAGGACGCTCGTCGTTCGGAAGGACAGTTTTGCAAGAATACGGTATATTTCGTAAGAGATATGCCGTATTCTTGCTTTTTTGGCCTTACGCGGTTCTACGGATTTCTTCCATCAATTCACGCAGTTCCTTTTCATCGGGAATGTCAATCAGCCCAACGGCGGTAAAGTAAACATCAAGCTTTACGCGCTTTCTTCCGTCTATCTTCGCACTCTTGTGAACTTCAATTCGTCTTATGAGTCGATTGACGATTTCGGGAGTCAGCTCCTTAATATCGGTACACTTACGGATGGTTTCAAGAAATACGCGAAGATCCACCTTGTCTTGCTCTGCCGCCTTTAAGGTTTCTTCAGCCTTTGCCGTAAACGCTATCAGCTCTTTTTGCTCCGCTTCATAATTACCCATCATCTTAGAAAAACGCTCGTCGGGTATTTTACCAAGTACGTTATCCTCATAAATGCGCTCTATGAGTTTATCAAGCTCCACAATTCTTCGCTTACTTTTTTCGATATTCGTTTTTAGCGTTCTCATATTGGCTGCCTTGGCTAAGCTGTGCTTCTTGGAATACATATATAGAAACACCGCTTCGTACTGCTGAATGAACAAAGCCACACGTCGTACAAGCTCAAGCATCGTTTCTCTCAGAACCACCTCACGAATGAAGTGGATAGAGCAAGTACCGCGATTTTCTTTGTAAGCGGAGCATCTGTGAAATTCTTGGTTTTCATCGACGCTCTTTGCCGCGCAGAAATAAAGCTTAGATTTACAATCGGCACAATATAGCAATCCCGAAAACAGACTCTCTCTGCCCGTGGCGGTATTACGTCTGCGGTTTTCTCGTAATTCTTGAACGCGATTGAAGGTATCCTCATCAATAATAGCTTCTTGCGTATTAGGAATGATCTGCCATTCTTCTTCGGGATTGTGAACCGTTTTGTGCACCTTGTAACTTACGAGTGTGGTTTTGAAATTGACCGTGCATCCCGTGTACTGTCGGTTCGCCAAGATATGCTCAATGCTACTTGTAGTCCAAGCATACTCGCCTCGTTTGGATACCTCTTTTGACGTTTTCCTCCCCACCGATATAAAGTATGCCGTCGGTGAGAGTATTTGTTCGTTCTCTAATCTACGTCCGATCTTCGTCGGTCCAAGACCTTGAAGGCAGAGGTCGAAAATATAACGAACCACTTTAGCTGCATCCTCGTCAACCACCCATTGCTTGGGGTTATCCTCGGACTTTTTATATCCGTATGGAATCACCGACGATACGCGTTCTCCTTTGTCCGCTTTCGCTTTCCACACGGCACGGATTTTCTTGCTCGTCTGTGCGGCGTGCCACTCATTGAAGATGTTGTTAAACGGCATCATCTCCGTACCGATGTTTTTCATCGTATCAACGTTCTCTTGAATAGCTATGAAGCGAACACCGAGCGAGGGATATTTGATCTCCAAGTATTTGCCGACATCAAGATAGTTACGACCGAAACGGCTGAGGTCTTTTACAATGATTGTATCGACCTCTCCGTTTTCAACCATTCGTTGCATACGCTGAAAATCGGGGCGCTCGAAGGTCGTACCCGAAACGCCGTCATCTACAAAGAACTGCGTATTGTGAAAACCATTGGAACGAGCGTATTGAGATAAGATCTCCCTTTGATTTACAATTGAATTGCTATCGCCATCTCTCCCGTCGTCCTGCGACAGACGGCAGTAAAGGGCGGTTATTTTATTATTCTCGGCTTGTTTTGTCATAAATTCACCTTTTCCTTTCTGTAAGCCGAGCATTGCTGTAAGGTAGCCTTATTATACAATGCCCGGCGCATCCTTGCAATTCTGTCATAGTAAGTCGTCGGTCAGCTTTTGGGCGAGTATTAGATCCCGAAACTGCGAAAGCAGCGTGCTTTTGCCTTCCTCGGCAAAGTGGGTATTTACCTCGTATTCAACCGTTCCGATACGCTTTGTAAAATTGAGTGCCGTAGGATAATTGACCACGGGTAAATTGTGCTTTGCTACCGACGGGCGTGGTGGATGCGGAATATGGTCATCCAAAATGATAGGCTCGTCGATGTTGATTGGCTCTCGGATTATGATGCTTCTAACCTCGGGAATTTTTATTGTCTTTATCATAAGCACTCTCCTTTCATCTGTCCTCGCGCTCGCTGCGCTTTTTGAGTTGGCGAATACGTTCTTGCTCCAATAAATTCAAAATGGTTTTTTCGATTTTGGATACAGGAACACCGCGCCCGAAATACTTATCAAGCTTTTCTCTCTGTATCTTGACCGTTTCCTTTTGGTTTGGCTTTTCCTCGGTCATAATATCGAAGATAGTGTCCATATTCAACTTACCCTCTTGATTGAGCCGCTTCATACGAATAGATTGGCTAAGCGAAGGTGTCGCATCCTCGCTCTCAATAGTTGTGAGCAGATCGTATTGCTCTTGCTCCTGCAAATGCGAAAGCTCTACGGCAGGGCGGAAAGCAATGCGCCCCTCGTCCACCATATCAAGCAGTTCGGGGATAAGGAGATTAAGACGGATATAGCGGAAAACTTGGTCACGGCTCTCGCCCGCCGCACATCCGATCTCTGCCGCGCTGTCGATGACCGACTTTGTTGCCATTGGCGACAAAGTAAGGTCGGTGCGCTCTCCTTGTCTTTTCATCGCATCCATCTTCATTTTATAAGCCTTGGCTTTCTCGCTCGGGAGAATATGCTCACGGTGAAGGTTGGAATCCACCATTTCAAGAATGGCATCCTCGCGACTAAGTTCCTTGACGATGGCGGGGATTGCTTTGATACCGAGCTTCTGACACGCGAATAAGCGGCGGTGTCCTGATACGATTTCATACTCGCCGTTGGGTAAAGGGCGAACGGTGATTGGCGTGAGTATGCCTTGGTTGTAGATGCTATCCACAAGACTCGCCATTTCCTCGTTATCAACTACCTTGTAGGGATGCTCCTCAAAGGAACGAAGCGCGGTAACGGGTAAATCAATAACTGTAATTTTCTCTCTGCTCTTGGTTTCGGTCATCCATTGTCCTCCTTATTGTTGATCTCGTTCATCTTGGCTCTTGCCAAAGCTTTGCGTTCCTCGGTGTACGGCTCGGTGATGCGGTAGGCAAACCTTTTCTTATCAATCTCAAAGGAAAGGCATCCAAGCTCGTCATCATCGGTCAGCCGACAGAGGTCGGGAAACTTCTCAGCAAAGGCAAGCAGCCTTTTCTTCAAAGCGGTGTTGTGCGTTCGTATGACTACGGGCGCGGGTGTTTCGTCAAAATAGATTTCGGTTGTTTTTTCGTTCTTTTTCTTATTTGTAATCATAAAGTCCTCCTAAATTGGATTAGTTTTTGAAACAAGGCGTTTTTTGCTCAAAAAGGCTCGGTCAAGAGCGTTGAAAAATGCGGATTTTTCAATAGAAAACGCCTTTTTGATGTGGGATACGATTTTGGGTGTCAGAAACGGAAAAATGCCGTTTTTCTTCGGTCAAGACCGTAAAACTGCCTTCGCGGGCGGTAGCAATTTTGTACGGTCAAGACCGATATTTTTTACCTTGAACCCCAACCGTGATTTCGGGTTTGTTGCTTTGCCTTTTCGGATGGCTTCGGGAACTCGATCTGCTCAACTGTTCTTGCCACGGCGGTGCTTCGGTCGTAAATGTCCTTGCACATTTTCTTTTCCTTCCGCAGCGGCTTAATTTTTGCGGATAGCGCATAGATTTCTTCGCGTATCGGTTGCATTTTCTCAGTGTCCTTCATCCAACGGAGCTTGTTGCGAAGTGCCTGCCGTTCCTTACACAAAGCTGCGATTTGACTTTCAACCATCTGCTCGTGCCGTTGCAGATCGTCCGTTGTGTTCAGATTATATTTGCCGAGGAACTTGGCGTGTTCGTTATACATACGCGCGCGGCGAACGTCCTCTTTTAACGCAACGTATGCTTCACGGTTCGATGGAATGGATTTGGGTATTACTCCAAGCAGATAGCAGTAGTGAAGATAGAGTGCATACAAACCTTTCGGCTTTTCTCTCAGTATCGGGCGGTACGGCTTTGGCAAAGCATATTTTTGGTCATAATAATTGACATCGAGCTTGAATTTAATATCATTCTCGCTGTATCCAAATCCGAGCTTGTCTAACCGAAAGAATTTGTTGTATCCGTCGGGGCGAACGCGAAGGAAACTTCCTCGCCGTTCTAACGTGTAACCTCGCCGTTCAAGTCGCTCAACAAATAGATCAAACTCGGTAACACCTTGACAAGCGTTATCAATATCTGCGCGTATCTGATCGCGTATAGTTGGAATACCTTTCTTCTCGGCGTGAACCTCTGCGATGTGCTTGGCTCCTTGTTTCTTCGGCTTCTCGATGATCGATAGACCGTACTCCCTGCAAAGTCTATCCGAGGTATCGCGCATTAGCTTGTAGGTTGCTTTGCAATCGTGATAGCGTTTGCTCGAAAATCCCGTTGCCGAGAGGCAGAAGTGATTGTGTACGTGCCCTTTGTCAATATGTGTTGCCACGATAACGGGAAAGTCCTCACCCCAAAGCTCGTTAGCAAGCTGAACACCGATAGCGTGAGCAACGTCGGGGGTCACCTCGCCGGGCTTGAAGGATTGGTAGCCGTGGTATGCTTGAATGTCTGAACTGTCCGTGTCCTCCAAGAGAGATAACATAATCTCCTTTGCATTGTCGGGGGTGCAGTTGATACCCGACACAAATTTCTTTTCCTCCGTTGCGAAATGGTCATAGGGCAGACCGAGAATTTCGGCGGCGAGTTTTTCAGACTCATCAAAACTTTTGTTCTCAAATTCCATCGTGGTTTTGTTCTTGTTCGCAACGTAGGCGAGTAGTTTACTGACGTGCGCTCGCACGTCCCAAATTTTAGTCGTTGCGAAATGCTTGCGCTCCTTTCTTCACGTACTCCTTTTGAATCTCTCCGCAGAGCTTCATCACCTCATCGGCACAGCGCCGGTATTCAAGCTCGTCCACATAGCCGAGTGAGTTCGCCTTCGCCGCGATCTGATTCAT
>JAZSIP010000030.1:0-22349 GCA_045533915.1 Eubacteriales bacterium | reverse complement strand
CCTGTATTTTGCTTCGGGATCGGCGGTTTGGCATCCCCGCGTGTGTTCTTGCGGCTCTCATTGCCTTTTCCCGACTGTATCTGTACGTTCATTTTCCCACCGACATTTTGGGCGGCGCGCTTCTTGGCGTTGCTATCGCCCTTTTGGTCACGTGGCTTTGTCGAAAATTACCGTGGGCGTGGTTGGGGCCAAAAGGAAATGAGAAATGAAAAAAGCGCAACCTCCAAGGGAGATGTCCTTGGCGGAGAAATCGCAAAATCTTCCCCTGATACACGGTAGGGGCGAACTGTGTTCGCCCGCGGGAGACCGCAGGTCTCCCCTACGGATAAAAATGATCCGCAGGAGACAAATAATGAACCCCGACAGACCGTTAAAAATCTATCGGGGCTAATTATTTGTTTACTGCGTGATTATCCGTAGGGGAGACCTGCGGTCTCCCGCGGGCGAACACAGTTCGCCCCTACCGTGTGTCAGGTAAATGTTTCGTGATTTCTCCGATAAGGACATCACGCTTTTGATTCTCTGTCTTTTTTGTCCATAAGATATTATTTCTTCTTTCTTTCGGGTATGAGGAACATAAACACAAGCGAGCTTAAAAGGAGCATCATGGGGTAGAAGAGGTGAATTATCACATCGAAAGCTCCAAGCTCCAATCCCATTGCGCTTACCGCGGATAGAGCCACCAGCATCTGTGCGCCGTAAGGAAGAATTCCTTGGAATATGCATGAGAACGTATCGAGTATAGATGCGGTCTTTTTGGGAGAAATGCCGTATTCCTTTGCCATTTCCGAAGCGATAGGATTTGCCATTACTATAGCTACCGTATTGTTTGCTGTTGAAATATCCATAAGACCGACAAGTAATCCGATACCGAGCTGTGCGGCTCTTTTTCCTCGGAACACACGGTGTATTCCATTGAGCAATGCTTGGAATCCTCCGTTCTCACGGATCAGGGCGCAGAGTGCCGCAACAAGTATAGCGACCATTGATGTCTCAAACATACCCGATACGCCTCCGCCCATGCTCTCCAAAAGCGAGGGGAAATCCATAGCACCCGTAACTAACATTATAACGCCCCCCCGTTATAATGCCTATCATAAGCGTGATAAATACGTTGATGCCGATGATACCGCCTATCAAAACAAGAACGTAGGGAATGATCTGAACGAGGTCGTAAGAGGGGATATCCATAGGCTGAATATCGGTCTTGAGAGAAAGCACAAGAATAATTCCAAAAGTTACGATGGCGGCAGGGAGGACAATGCCAAAGTTCGTGCGGAACTTATCTTTCATAGCGCACCCTTGACCGTTACAGGCGGCAATGGTCGTATCCGATACGAACGAGAGGTTGTCACCGAACATAGCGCCGCCTACGACAGTACCTACGCAAAGCGGCAAAGAGAATCCTGAGGTCGTTGCGATCGCAACCGCGATAGGTGTTATCAAGGTAATAGTGCCGACCGACGTACCCATAGCGGTCGAAACGAAACAACTGACAATAAATATCACGCATACGGCAAAGCGCGGAGGAACGATGGAAAGAACGAAATACGCAACGCTCTCGGCACTGTTTCGTCCGACTACGCCAACGAAGATGCCTGCCAGAAGAAATATGAGGAGCATCGTGATAATGTTCTTGTCACCAACGCCTTGACCCATCAGAGAGAGCTTTTTGTCAAAGCTGAGACCTCGGTTTTGCAGACAAGCGACCAATAAAGCGATCAAAAAGATCACCACTATCGGAACTTTATAAAAGCCCATAGGAATTTTTAAAATATATTCGAAGGTAATTCCCAGACCCAAATAAAGCGCCACAAAAACCCCGATAGGCAAAAGCGCCCAAACGTTTCCTTTTTTCATATTATTATTCCTTATTAATAAATTTTAAAGAGAAATTTGCAGATTTATTTTTTTATGTATATATACAAATTATAGCCTTAAAGCGCGAAAAAGTCAAGCAATTTGTAAAAATTAAACGCGTGATAGGATATTAAATGATCAAAATTTGAAGTTTTCAACAAAAAAATCACAAGCAAATGTTCCATGTTGTAATGTACGACAAAGAGTGTTCAAAAGGCTATTTTTTTTAAGTTTGCTCTTGACAAAATTCGTCCTTTATGGTATCATATAGAAGTACTGATATAGGTTTCTGCGACTGACGGAAAATATGGATTAACCATAGTGGAACAGAAATCTTTTCTGGGATAGCACTCCCGTTAAGCCGACCGTCTGGGCTCACTTATTTCGCAGGAATAAGTGCGCCCTTTTTCATTTTCTTTTAGGAGGTTTTTTATGAAAAAAGTTGGAATCGTTATGGGAAGCGACAGCGATCTTCCTATCGTTAAAAAGGCGATAGATACGCTCGCGGCGTTCGATATCCCTTATGAAGTTCACGTATACTCGGCTCACAGAACTCCTGTTGAGGCGCGTGATTTTGCCGTATCCGCAAGAGAGAACGGCTTTGGAGCTATAATCGCGGCTGCGGGAATGGCGGCTCATCTTGCGGGCGCAATAGCCGCAAACACAACACTTCCCGTTATAGGAATACCTTGTAAATCATCAAATCTCGACGGCATGGACGCTCTTTTGTCGACCGTACAGATGCCCAGCGGCATACCCGTGGCAACTGTCGCTATAAACGGAGCAGTTAATGCCGCTTTGCTTTGTGTACAGATGTTTGCTATCGAGGATAAGGAGCTTGCGGCAAAGCTCGACGCAAAGCGCAAGAGCGACGCGGAGGGCGTTCTTGCAAAGGACGCGGCAGTCGCTGCAGAATTTAATAAGTAAAATATTTTATTTAAATAAAAGGAGAACAAAAAAATGAAGCTCGTTTACACAGGAAAAACAAAGGACGTATTTGCGCTTGACAACGGAAATTATCTTCTCAAGTTCAAGGACGATTGCACAGGAAAAGACGGAGTGTTCGATCCGGGCGAGAACTCGGTAGGTCTTACCATCGACGGTGTCGGTGACGTAAATCTCCGTATGTCTATCTATTTCTTTGAAAAGGTCAATGCCGCAGGTATCAAGACACACTACGTAAGCGCGGACCTCGCAAACACTACCATGGAGGTACTTCCCGCAAAGGTATTCGGTAAGGGACTTGAGGTAATCTGCCGTCATAAAGCGGTTGGTAGCTTCTATCGCCGTTACAGCGATTATATAGAGGAGGGAGCAGACCTTCCCGCGTACGTTGAGATGACCTTCAAAAACGACGAAAAGGGCGACCCGCTCGTAACCAAGGACGGACTTGTTGACCTCGGTGTTATGACTTCCGAGCAGTATGACGATATGAAGGCAATGACTCAGAAGATCACGCAGATCGTTGCGGACGATCTTCTCGAAAAGGGACTTGTCCTTTACGATATCAAGTTTGAGTTTGGATACGATCCCGATGGAAAGGTAATGCTTATCGACGAGATCGCATCGGGCAATATGCGCGTTTATAAGAACGGCGAGTATATCGACCCCATGACTCTCTCCGAGCTTTTCTTCGCTTAATTTAATAAAAATTGCAAAATAGGACTTTGAAAATATGAGTGGATTTTTTGGAATAACATCCGAAAAAGATTGTCTTATCGACGTGTTCTTCGGTGTGGATTATCATTCACACCTCGGAACTCGTCGCGGCGGACTTGCGGCATACGATAAAGAGATAGGCTTGCAGAGAAAGATACACAATATCGAGAATTCACCGTTCAGAACCAAGTTTGAGGGAATATTCGACGAGATGCGCGGAACTTCCGCTATCGGTTGTATAAGCGATGCCGATCCTCAGCCTATGCTCATACGCGCAAAGCTCGGCACGTACGCCATAAGCGTCGTGGGAGCTATAACCAATACAGAGGAGCTTATAGACGAGTACCTTTCTCACGTAGGCTGTCACTTTGACGCTATGACGGGAGGAAAGGTCAATATAGTAGAGCTTGTTTCCGCAATGATAAATCTCAAAGAGGATTTTTGCGAGGGAATAAAGTTTGCTCAATCGGTCATTAAGGGCTCTGCGTCTATCCTTATATTGCGTGATAACGGAAACCTTATAGCCGCGCGTGACCGCTTGGGAAGAACACCCGTTATAATCGGTAAAAACAAAAACGCGCATTGCGTTACCTTTGAATCCTTTGCGTATAAGAAGCTTGGCTTTGAGGACGTTAAGGAGCTGGGACCTGGTGAAATAGTAGAGCTTACTCCTCGCAAGATGATACAGCTTGCGGAGGCTGGAAATGAGATGCGCATTTGCGCGTTCCTGTGGTCTTACTACGGATATTCGACCTCAAATTATGAGGGCGTGAACGTAGAGGTAATGAGATACCGCAACGGTGAGATACTGGCGCAGACGGACGAAAAGAATGGCGTTCTTAAGGATATTGATTACGTCAGCGGTGTGCCCGATTCGGGAACGCCCCACGCGATAGGCTATGCGAATAAGAGCCATATTCCGTTTGCGCGTCCGTTTATCAAATATACGCCTACGTGGCCGCGTAGCTTTATGTCGTCAAAGCAGAGCGATCGCAAAAAGGTCGCGAAGATGAAGCAGATACCCGTCCATGAGCTTATTCAGGACAAGAATCTGCTTTTCGTAGACGACTCGATAGTACGCGGAACACAGCTCAAGGAAACGGTAGACTTTCTTTATGATAACGGAGCAAAGTCGGTACATATGCGCTCGGCTTGTCCGCCTATTATGTTCGGATGTAAATATTTGAGCTTCTCAAGAAATACGAGCGATATGGATCTTATCGCAAGACGCACCATTATGGAGTTGGAGGGAGAAGAGGGCTTCAAGCACCTCGACGAATACAGCGATGCGTCTACCGAGAGATGTAAAAAAATGAAGCAGGCGATCTGCGATAAATTTCAATTTGAATCATTGGATTTTCAGTCCCTTGAGGGACTTATAAAGGCAATAGGTATCGAGCCTTGTAAGCTTTGTACTTACTGCTGGAACGGAAAGGAAGATTAATTATGCATAACGATTCGAGATCTGAAAGCTACGCTGCGGCGGGCGTTGATATAACGGCGGGATATAAAGCTGTTGAACTTATGAAAAAGCACGTTGCCCGTACTAAAAACGAGGGCTGTCTTGACGACGTAGGCGGCTTTGGCGGTTGCTTTGGTTTAAATCTTGCGGGTATGGAAGAGCCTGTTTTGGTATCGGGAACTGACGGAGTAGGAACGAAGCTCAAGCTCGCTATCCTTCTTGATAAGCACGATACTATCGGTATTGACTGCGTGGCTATGTGCGTAAATGACGTTATCTGCTGCGGAGCGAAGCCGCTCTTCTTCCTTGACTATATCGCTTGCGGCAAAAACGTTCCCGAGCGTATCGCGGAGCTTGTAGCGGGCGTTGCTGAGGGCTGCGTTCAGTCGGGAAGCGCTCTTATCGGCGGAGAGACCGCGGAGCACCCAGGAATGATGCCCGAGGACGAATACGACCTCGCGGGATTCAGCGTAGGTATCGTAGATAAGAAAAAGATAATCGATAATACCAAGATGAAAGCAGGAGACGTAGTTATAGCTCTCGCCTCAAGCGGCGTTCACTCGAACGGATTTTCTCTTGTTCGTAAGGTTTTTGATATCGATAACAATAATCCCGAGCTGCTTAAACCTTGCGCGGAGCTTGGCGGAAAGACTATCGCGGAAGCTTTGCTTACTCCTACGAAGATATACGTAAAGTCCGTACTTGCGTTGCTTGAAAAGGTAAACGTAAAGGGAATCTCGCACATTACGGGCGGCGGCTTCTATGAGAACATTCCGAGAAGTATTCCCGACGGTCTCGGCGCGCGTGTTCGCAAGGCTGACGTAAAGGTGCTTCCTATCTTTGACCTTATCGCAAAGACGGGCAACATTCCCGAAAGAGATATGTTCAATACGTATAATATGGGCGTTGGTATGAGCATAGTAGTTGCTCCCGAGGACGTTGATACGGCTCTCGAGATACTCCGCGCACATGGTGAGGAAGCATATCTTATCGGTGATATCGTTGAATCCGATAATAAGATAACTATTTGCTAAAATATCATTTTACGGTCGCAGAAGATGATTTTCTTTTGCGACCGTAGATGGCGTAAAAAAACAAGTTAAAAATCATAAAAAAGGAGATCAGTCATGGAAAACACCGCAAGGATAGCGGTTCTCGTTTCGGGAGGCGGAACGAATCTGCAGGCGCTTATAGACGCTCAGAAGCAGGGGATAATCACAAGCGGAAGGATCGAGGTGGTGATCTCCTCTAAAAAAGACGCGTATGCTCTTGAACGCGCAAACGCGGCGGGTATACCGTCGGCCGTCGCTTCAAGGAAAGAGCTTGGCTCACTTGAAGCTTTTGAGGGCAAGATACGCGAAATACTCAACGAGTATGAGATCGATATTGTCGTACTCGCGGGATTTATGTCCATTTTGAGCGAGGACTTTGTAAAGGATTATCCAAAAAGGATAATCAACGTTCACCCCTCGCTTATTCCTTCATTTTGCGGTGAGGGATTTTACGGTCTGCGCGTTCACGAGGCGGCACTCAGTTACGGCGTAAAGGTCACGGGCGCGACCGTACATTTTGTAAACGAGATACCCGACGGGGGAGAGATAATTATGCAAAAGGCAGTGGCTATCCGTGAGAACGACACCCCCGAGACCTTACAGAAACGTGTAATGAAATTGGCTGAATGGAAGATATTGCCGCGCGCGGTGGAAAAGGTAAGCGCCGATATCGTTAACAACAGAAAGTAATTTAAGGAGATAATAAAAATGAACATTTACGAGATCCACGATATAGCAGAATTGATAAAGGATAATTCTTATGTTGGACGCGGTATCGTTATCGGTAAGACCGCAGACGCAAAAAAGGCGTGTGTCGCATACTTCATAATGGGAAGAAGCGCAAACAGCCGCAACCGCGTGTTCGTTGAGAGAGATGACGCGCTCTTTACCGAACCCTTTGACGCATCAAAGGTAGAAGATCCGAGTCTTATCATTTACGCCGCTCTTCGTGAGCATGAAAATAAGCTGATCGTTACCAACGGCGACCAGACTGATACTATATGGAACGGCTTGAAGCTCGGCGCGTCCTTTACAAGTGCGCTTGCAACGAGAGAATTCGAGCCTGATCACCCCAATCTCACTCCCAGAATCAGCGGAATGGCAACCTTTGCAAACGGTGATTTTTCGTATGAGATGAGCATACTCAAGAGCGCAGACGCAGATGGTAGCGCGTGCAACCGTTATACCTTCGCATATCCGTCGCTTGCAGGACTCGGACATTTCATTCACACCTATGTTTGTGACGGTAATCCTATTCCTACTTTCCAAGGTGAGCCCGAGAGAGTAGCTATCCCCAATGATATCGACGAATTTACCGACAAGCTTTGGGGCGCGCTTGACGCAGATAATAAGATCTCGCTTTACGTTCGTTACGTTGATCTTGAGAGCGGTAAGGCAGAGAACAGACTTATAAACAAAAACAAATAAGAGAGGTACTGAAAAAATGAAGGAATTTGAACTTAAATACGGTTGTAACCCCAATCAGAAGCCTGCCAAGATATTTATGCACGACGGAAGTGAGCTTCCTATAGAGATACTTAACGGCAGACCAGGTTTTATAAATTTTCTTGATGCATTTAATAGTTGGCAGCTCGTTAAAGAGCTCAAAGAAGCTCTTGGACTTCCCGCAGTCACCTCTTTTAAGCACGTAAGCCCCACTTCCGCGGCAGTAGGCGTGAAGCTTTCCGACAACTTGAAGAAGGCTTGCTTCGTTGACGATATCGAGGGACTTGACGATTCTCCCTTGGCTTGCGCTTACGCAAGAGCAAGAGGAACGGACAGAATGTGCTCTTTCGGCGACTGGGTCGCTTTGTCCGACGTTTGCGACGTTACTACCGCAAAGATGATACAGAGAGAGGTGTCCGACGGTATCATTGCTCCCGGTTATGAGCCCGAGGCACTTGAAATACTCAAGTCCAAGAGAAAAGGCTCTTATAATATCGTAAAGATAGATCCCGATTTCGTTCCCGCACCTGTTGAGCATAAGCAGGTTTACGGCATCACCTTTGAGCAGGGAAGAAATAACTTTGAGATCAACCGCGAGCTTCTTTCGAATATCGTTACTGCTAATAAGGATATGCCCGAGAGCGCTATCCGCGACCTTATCATCGCGCTTATCACCTTGAAATATACACAGTCGAACTCTGTTTGCTATGCGGTAGACGGACAGGCTATCGGCGTAGGCGCAGGTCAGCAGTCGAGAATCCACTGCACAAGACTTGCGGGAACAAAGGCAGATACTTGGTTCTTGCGTCAGCATGAAAAGGTTTTGGCGCTGCCTTTCAAGGCAACTCTTGGCAGACCCGACAGAGATAACGTTATCGACGGTTACATCAACCGCAACGAAGAGGACGTATGCGCTGACGGAAATTGGCAGAAGTACTTTACAGAGCAGCCCGCGCCTCTAACCGATGCGGAGATAAGAGAATACCTTTCTTCGATCGACGGAGTCGCTCTCGGCTCTGACGCATTCTTCCCGTTCAGCGATAACATCGAACGCGCAAAGAGAAGTGGCGTAAAGTATATCGCAGAGCCGGGCGGATCTATCCGTGACGACGTCGTTATCGAGTGCGCAGATAAATACGGAATGGCAATGGCGTTTACGGGCATGAGACTCTTCCACCATTGATCCGACAGAGGTGACGTAAATGAAGATATTGGTCATAGGAAATGGCGGCAGAGAACACGCCATTATCAAAGCCATCAAGAAAAATAAAAATGTAGAAAAGATATACGCTATCGCGGGTAACGGCGGTATCGCCGCTGACGCGGAGTGCGTTGCTATCGGCGTTAAGGATATAGAAAAAATCGTTGAATTTGCGGTCGCAAATAAGATAGATTACGCAGTTGTCGCTCCCGACGATCCGCTTGTGCTCGGAGCGGTAGACGCGTTGAGTGAAGCGGGTATTCCTTGCTTCGGTCCTAACAAGAACGCGGCTATAATCGAGGGAAGTAAGGTCTTTTCAAAGGATCTTATGAAAAAATACGGTATTCCCACCGCAAAATACGAGGTGTTCACCGATGCAGAGAAGGCTATCGAATATCTCAAGACCTGCGATTTTCCCACCGTTGTTAAGGCTGACGGACTTGCTCTCGGTAAGGGCGTTATAATCGCGCAGAGCTATTCGGAGGCGGTAGACGCGGTACGCTCTATGATGGAGGATAAGGTCTTCGGAAAGAGCGGAGACAATATCGTTATCGAGGAATTTCTTACGGGTCCCGAGGTGTCTGTACTGAGCTTTACCGACGGAAAAACTCTCGTGCCTATGATATCCTCGATGGACCATAAGCGCGCAAGAGATAACGACGAGGGACTTAATACAGGCGGTATGGGAACGGTCGCTCCTAACCCTTATTACACGAAGGATATCGCGAAGGAGTGTATGGAAACTATATTCCTGCCTACCATGAACGCGATGAATGCAGAGGGAAGAACCTTTAAGGGCTGTCTCTATTTCGGACTTATGCTGACACCTAACGGTCCTAAGGTTATAGAATACAACTGCCGTTTCGGAGACCCTGAAACGCAGGTGGTCCTGCCGCTTCTCAAGACCGATCTTCTGACTGTTATGCAGGCGGTCACCGATGAGAGACTTGATGAGGTCGATGTCGAATTTTCAGACGGTGCGGCTTGTTGCGTAATTATGGCATCGGACGGTTATCCTACGGCTTATGAAAAGGGATATGAGATAACTATCCCCGCAGATGTTGCCGATCACGTTTACGTGGCTGGAGCAGAGATAAAGGACGGAAAGCTCGTAAATTCGGGTGGACGTGTGCTTGGAGTTACCGCGGTAGAGGGCGATCTTCGCTCTGCTATAAAGTCGGCTTACGCATTGACCGAAAAGATACATTTTGCTAACGCATATTACCGCAAGGATATCGGAAAACGCGCCCTTGCCGCATTGACGGAGGAAAAATAATGGTTTATAGAGTATATGTAGAAAAAAGACCCGAGCTTGCGCATGAAGCAAACGCTCTTTGCTCCGAGCTTCGCAATCTCGTTGGAATAAGCGCGCTTGAAAGCGTGAGGATCATCAACCGATATGACGTTGAAAATATAGCGGATAAGCTTTATGCGGAAGCGGTAAATACCGTTTTTTCAGAGCCTCAGCTCGATAACGTATCTGACGAAATAGACGCAATGGGCGGAAAGGTGTTCGCGGTAGAGTATCTTCCCGGTCAGTTCGATCAGAGAGCAGACTCCGCGGCACAGTGCATACAGATAATCTCTTGCGGAGAGCGTCCTATAATAAGAACCGCAAAGGTTTACGTTCTCGGCGGAAATTTGAGTGACGATGAGGTTGAAACGATCAAGAAATACGTCATCAACCCCGTTGAAGCAAGAGAGGCTTCTTTGGAGCTTCCCAAAACACTTGTAGTAAATTATGATATTCCCACCGAGGTAGCAACGCTCGACGGATTTTGCGATATGAAAGAGGAGGATCTTGCGGGATTTATCGCGCAGTACGGTCTTGCTATGGACGTGGACGATCTTCGCTTCTGCCGCGACTATTTTATCACGGAGAAGAGAGATCCTACTATCACCGAGATTCGTATGATAGATACGTATTGGTCGGATCACTGCCGTCATACCACGTTCTTGACAACAATAGATAACGTTACATTTGAGGACGAGCTTTTGCAGAGCGCGTATAACGATTATCTTGAAACTCGCAAAAAGCTTGGCAGAACAAAGCCCCAGAACCTTATGGACATCGCTACCATCGCTACGAGATATTTGAAGAGCGAGGGTAAGCTTCCCAAACTCGACGAGTCCGAGGAGATAAACGCTTGTACCGTTAAGATAGAAATTGAGGTAGACGGAAAGAAAGAGCCTTGGTTGCTTCTCTTCAAAAACGAAACACATAACCACCCCACCGAGATCGAGCCTTTCGGAGGCGCGGCTACTTGTATCGGTGGTGCTATTCGTGACCCGCTTTCAGGAAGATCTTACGTATATGCCGCAATGCGTGTAACGGGTGCGGGTGATCCGCTTACTCCGGTTTCCGAGACGATAAAGGGTAAGCTTCCTCAAAGAAAGATCGTTCAGACCGCGGCGGCGGGTTATTCGTCTTACGGTAACCAGATAGGTCTTGCTACGGGTATGGTAGATGAGCTTTACCATGCGGGATATACGGCAAAGAGAATGGAGATAGGGGCTGTTATCGCGGCTGCTCCCGAGGCAAACGTTCGCCGTGAACGCCCCGAGGATAGCGATATCGTTATTTTGCTTGGCGGCCGCACGGGGCGTGACGGTTGCGGCGGAGCTACGGGCTCATCTAAGAAGCATACACTTCAGTCTCTTGAGACCTGCGGAGCAGAGGTTCAGAAGGGTAACGCTCCCGAGGTGCGTAAGCTTCAGAGACTTTTCCGCAATCCCGAGGCTTGCCGAATGATCAAGCGTTGTAATGACTTCGGCGCGGGCGGTGTATCGGTTGCAGTCGGAGAGCTTGCGGACGGACTTGATATAGACCTCAACGCAGTTCCCAAGAAATACGACGGTCTTGACGGTACTGAACTCGCTATCAGTGAGTCTCAGGAGAGAATGGCAGTTGTCGTAGAAAAGGAAAATGTAGAGCGCTTTATGGAGCTCGCGCTTTCCGAAAACCTTGAAGCTACAGTTGTAGCTCGTGTTACCGAAGAGCCCAGACTCCGTATGCATTGGAATGGCAAGACTATCGTTGATATCTCCCGTGAATTCCTTAATTCCAACGGAGCGGAGAAGCATATAGATATCGCTCCCGCAGCACCCAAGGCTTACGCCAAGGAAAGAGTTACAGACTTCGCGCAGGGCTATCGCGCACTCGTTGACGATCTCAACGTATGCTCTCACAGAGGTCTTTCTGAGAGATTCGACTCTACGATCGGTGCGGGAACTGTACTTATGCCTTTCGGCGGAAAGTATCAGCTCACACCTATTCAGGCAATGGTACATAAGATCTCGGTAGAGCAGAAGCATACCGACGATTGCTCTTATATGGCTTGGGGTTATAACCCTTATATCACGGAAAAGAGCGCATATCACGGGGCATACCTCGCGGTAGTTGAAAGCGTATCCAAGCTTATCGCGACGGGCGCTTCCTTTGAGGACGTATATCTTACATTCCAAGAATACTTTGAGAAGCCCAACAAGGACGCAAAGCGTTGGGGCAAGCCTATGGCGGCTCTCCTTGGCGCGTTCCGCGCGCAGCTCGACCTCGGTATCGCTTCTATCGGCGGTAAGGACTCTATGAGCGGCTCGTTCGAGGATCTCGACGTTCCTCCCACGCTCGTTTCCTTTGCCGTAACGACGGGTAAGACTGATGAGGTCATTTCAAACGATTTCAAGGCGGCAGGACATAAGGTAGTCGCGCTTTCTCCCGAATATGACGAAAACGGACTTCCCGTTGCAGAGTCTTTGCTCGATCTTTATGATAAGGTCACTGAGCTTATGCGTGAGGGCAAGGTCTATGCGGCATATACCCCCACTTATGGCGGTGTAGCCGAGGCCGTATATAAAATGGCTATCGGTAATGGATTCGGCTTTAAGTATGAGGACGACGTTGAGCTTTCCGAGATATTCGGTTATTCTTACGGCGCGTTCTTGCTTGAGGTAGATGCCGATCTCGATGAGGGAAGATGCGTCGGATATGTAACTGATGACGGTAAGATGTCTAAGGGCGACGTTGAGCTTTCTATGGCAGAGCTTTCAAAGACTTATGAAAATAAGCTTGAGGGCGTATATCCTTGTATGGAAAAGGCAGATAATAAGCAGATAGAGACCTTCTCTTACGCAACCGAGAATCGTGTAGCACCTGCCATAAAGGTTGCAAGACCTAAAGTTCTTATCCCCGTATTCCCGGGAACAAACTGCGAGTTTGATACCGCAAAGGTAATGAGAGACGCTGGAGCTGACGCGAAGATATTCGTTATCAATAACCTCACCTCCGACGGAATCGCAAATAGCGTAGAGCAGTTCGCAAAAGAGCTTAAGGATTCACAGATGGTATTCGTACCGGGTGGATTCTCGGGCGGTGACGAGCCTGACGGTTCGGGTAAGTTTATTATGGCGTTCTTCCGTAACGAAGCTATAAAGGACGAGGTACATAACCTTCTCAACAACAGAGACGGTCTTATGTGCGGAATCTGTAACGGATTCCAGGCTCTTGTAAAGCTTGGACTTGTTCCTTACGGAAAGATAATCGACGCGGACGCAAATACGCCTACTCTGACTTTCAATACCATATCGCGCCACCAGTCGAAGCTCGTTCGCGTTCGTATAGCGTCCAACAAGTCACCTTGGCTTGCGGCTACAAACGTAGGTGACGTTTACACAGTTCCGATATCTCACGGCGAGGGAAGATTCCTTGCTTCCGAGGAGATCGTCCGCGAACTTGCCGCTAACGGTCAGATAGCAACGCAGTACGTTGACCTTGTCGGAAATGCTACCGATGATATCCGCTACAACCCCAATAATTCTACCTTTGCAATAGAGGGTATCACTTCTCCCGACGGCAGAGTGTTCGGTAAGATGGGACATAGTGAGCGTATAGGAAGCGGACTTTATCGCAACGTTGTCGGCGAATTTGATATGAAGATGTTTGAGTCGGCGGTCAAGTATTTTAAAAACTAAAATTTGAAAGAGGTAGAAAAATGGCTTATATGTCGGATATTGAAATAGCGCAGTCCACAGTAATGCAGCCTATCACCGAGATCGCGAAAACAGCGGGTGTAGATGAAAAATACCTTGAGCAGTATGGCAAATATAAAGCAAAGGTTGATTACGCTTTGCTTAATGAATCAAAACGCAATAACGGAAAGCTCATTCTTGTAACCGCAATAACCCCCACACCTGCTGGTGAGGGAAAGACTACCACTACCATAGGTCTTGCGGACGGTATGAAGAGAATCGGCAAGAACGTTGCGGTCGCTCTCCGTGAGCCCTCCTTAGGTCCTGTTTTCGGAATCAAGGGCGGCGCGGCAGGCGGCGGATACGCGCAGGTCGTTCAATGGAGGATATCAATCTTCATTTTACAGGTGATTTTCACGCAATAGGCGCGGCTAATAATCTGCTTGCGGCAATGCTCGATAACCATATCTATCAGGGAAATTCGCTTAATATAGATCCAAGACGTATCACTTGGAAGCGTTGTGTTGATATGAACGACCGTCAGCTTCGCTTCGTTACAGACGGACTTGGCGGACGTGTAAACGGAACGCCACGTGAGGACGGCTTCGATATTACTGTTGCCTCCGAGATAATGGCGGTGTTCTGCCTTGCGAATTCCATAAACGACTTAAAAGAAAGACTTTCAAAAATAGTAGTTGCTTATACCTACGACGAGAAGCCCGTTACGGCGGGCGATCTCGGCGCGGTAGGCGCTATGGCGGCACTCCTCAAGGACGCGCTCAAGCCTAACCTTGTCCAGACGCTTGAGGGAACGCCCGCGTTCGTTCACGGAGGACCTTTCGCGAATATCGCGCACGGCTGTAACTCTGTTATAGCTACCAAGATGGCTATGAAGCTTGCCGATTATACGGTAACCGAAGCAGGCTTTGGCGCGGACCTCGGAGCAGAGAAGTTCCTCGATATCAAGTGTCGTTACGCAGGTCTTAAGCCTGATGCGGTCGTTGTAGTCGCTACCGTTCGCGCTCTCAAGATGCACGGCGGTGTTGCAAAGA
Organism: Eubacteriales bacterium; assembly: GCA_045533915.1. GTDB lineage: Bacteria > Bacillota > Clostridia > Oscillospirales > CAG-272 > HGM12713. The sequence continues at coordinate 7,652 of JAZSIP010000030.1, read as the reverse complement.
CCGAGCTGAACAGCGAGAATCTTTGCGCTCTTGAAGCGGGAATCCCCAATCTTCTTCGTCACGTATCGAATATCAAGAACGTTTACAAGCTTCCTTGCGTGGTAGCGGTAAACCGTTTCCCGACCGATACCGACGCAGAGATCGAGCTCGTTATCGCAAAGTGCCGTGAGCTCGGCGTAAACGTTCGTCTCTCTACCGTTTGGGCAGAGGGCGGAAAGGGCGGTATGGAGCTTGCCGAGGAGGTCGTCCGTCTCTGTGAGGAGAAGAACGATTTCTCGTTCAGCTATGAGCTTGACGGAACGATCGAAGAAAAGATCGAGGCTATCGTTCGCTGTATTTACGGCGGTACGGGTGTAACCTTTGCGCCTCTTGCTAAAAAGGAGATAGCAAAGCTTACCTCTTTAGGCTTTGATAAGATGCCAATCTGTATGGCAAAAACGCAGTATAGCTTCTCCGATGATCAGACGAAGCTCGGCGCACCCGAAGGCTTTACGGTCACCGTCAGAAACGTCAAAGTGTCAGCAGGCGCAGGTTTTATAGTCGCGTTCACGGGAGATATTATGACTATGCCGGGACTTCCCAAAGTTCCCGCAGCGGAACGTATCGACGTTGACGAAAACGGTAAGATATCCGGATTGTTTTAAGACGCGTTATGTTACTTTTTCTTTCGCGAAAGAAAAAGTAACCAAAAAGAAAGCAAAACATAGGGTTATTTATAATAACCGTTTGTGATAATTAAATTTGAGAGTTTTTTCTCTAAGGAAGAAAGCGGTCGGACGGCGTAAAGCCACCGACCGCGCTTTCTTTGGGTAAATAAAGAAAAATATTCTGTTAAAAGAAAAACACGCCCAATATCGATAGATAAAGTAATTACTCCTTTTGGGAAGTTCTTTGAAGGTGTGGAAACTTTCTTTCAAGAAAGTTTCCACAAATCGCGTCCTAATAGCTTCCCATAAAAAACAACAAAAAATATGCTCGAAAAACGCGTAATATTGTCAAACAATATTGCACAATTTTCTTGACAAAAGATGCGTGATGTGGTATAATAATAAAAATAAACAAAAGGAGTCATTATGAGAAACATAACGGAATTTCGTAAGGCAAATACAATATTTCTTAACAAGGGCGATTTGTCTCATTCCGTAGCATCTTTTTCTCTTGACGATATTATTATTTCTGATTCTGAAGACATTGTCTTTTTTCCCGGTTTTTGCGATGTGCATGTGCATTTTCGTGAGCCGGGCTTTTCTTATAAAGAAACTATGGCAACAGGTTCTGCTTCGGCGGCTCGCGGCGGATACACCGCGGTATGCACTATGCCGAATCTCAATCCCGTTCCCGATACAAAGGCGCATCTTGCGGAACAAATAGATATCATAAAAAGAGACGCTGCGATAAATGTGTATCCTTATGCCGCTATAACTGTGGGGCAGATGGGAGAAAAGCTTTCTGATATGGAGCAAATGGCAAGTGATGTTATCGCGTTTTCGGACGACGGACGCGGAGTACAAAGCGACGATATGATGCGAGAGGCAATGCTAAAGGCAAAGGCTCTCGGTAAAATGATAGTTGCTCACTGCGAGGTAAATTCCTTGCTTAACGGCGGATATATCCATGACGGAGAATACGCGAAGGCTCACGGTCACAAGGGAATATGCTCGGCGAGTGAGTACGAGCAGGTAGCGAGAGACATCGAGCTTGTAAGAGAAACGGGCTGCGCGTATCATGTGTGCCACATTTCCGCAAAGGAGACGGTCGAGCTTATAAGAAAAGCCAAGAAAGAGGGCTTGAACGTGACGTGTGAGACAGCACCTCACTATCTTGTTATGGACGACAGCGATCTTAAAGAAGAAGGACGCTTTAAAATGAATCCTCCTCTTAGAAGCAAAGAGGACAGAGAAGCGCTTGTTGAGGGCTTAAAGGACGGAACTATCGATATGATAGCGACCGACCACGCTCCGCACTCCGAGGAGGAAAAATCACGCGGACTTGAAAAGAGCGCGTTCGGAATAGTCGGACTTGAAACGGCTTTTCCGCTCATGTATACGAAGCTCGTTAAAACGGGCATCATAACCTTGGAAAAGCTTGTAGATGTACTTGCGTTTGCTCCGAGACGCCATTTCGGAATACCGCTTGGTAACGATTTTTCCGTATGGGATCTTAGCGTTGAATTTGCCGTTGATCCAAGTGAATTTCTTTCAAAGGGAAGAGCAACACCCTTAACGGATATGAAGCTTTTCGGCAGAAATCTTCTTACGGTCTGCGACGGTAAGGTCGTATACAAAAATCATAAGTAAAAATTAACTTTATATATATGGAGGCAAAATATGGCAAAGAGAACAGACATCAAAAAAATTCTGATCATCGGCTCAGGACCTATCGTTATAGGTCAGGCGGCTGAATTTGACTATGCGGGAACACAGGCGTGCCTTGCTCTTAAAGAAGAGGGATACGAGGTAGTTCTTGTAAACTCGAACCCCGCGACTATCATGACCGATACGACTATTGCGGACAAGGTCTATATGGAGCCGCTTACTCTTGAATATATCGCAAAAATACTTCGTTACGAGCGTCCCGATGCGATACTTCCCGGTATCGGCGGACAGACGGGACTTAACCTCGCTATGCAGCTCGAGAAAAAAGGCGTTCTTAAGGAGTGCCGCGTAGAGCTTCTCGGAACGAGCAGTGAGAGTATCGAGAGAGCAGAGGACAGAGAGCTTTTCAAGGAGCTTTGTCAATCTATTGGCGAGCCGACTATACCCTCTGAGATAACTTACAGTCTTGAAGAGGCAAAGGAAGCGGCAGATAGAATAGGCTACCCCGTAGTTCTTCGCCCCGCGTTCACTCTCGGCGGAACGGGCGGCGGATTCGCAAACAACGAGGAAGAGCTTATCGAAATAGGTCTTAACGCGTTCAAGCTTTCTCCCGTTCATCAGGTCCTTATCGAGAAGAGCGTTAAGGGCTATAAGGAGATCGAATTTGAGGTTATGCGCGATTCCACGGGTCACGCTATTACCATCTGCGGAATGGAAAACATCGACCCCGTGGGAGTTCATACGGGCGACTCTTTGGTAGTAGCTCCTATCATGACGCTCTCCGATGCGGATAAGAAGATGCTTAACGACTCCGCTATAAAGATCATCAAGGAGCTTAAGATAGAGGGTGGCTGTAACGTACAGTTCGCGCTTGATCCCCACTCCAGCCAGTACTATCTTATAGAGGTCAATCCTCGTGTTTCGCGTTCTTCCGCACTTGCATCAAAGGCTTCGGGATACCCAATCGCCCGCGTGACCGCAAAGATCGCTGTGGGAATGGCGCTTGAGGAGATAAAAATAGCAAACACCAACGCGGCGTTTGAGCCCGTTCTTGATTACGTTATCGCAAAGCTTCCTCGATTCCCGTTCGATAAATTTACTACTGCCTCCAATACACTCGGTACGCAGATGAAAGCAACGGGTGAAGTAATGGGAATCGGTTCAAACCTCGAGGAATGTCTCTTGAAAGGTATTCGCTCACTTGAGGTCGGCGTACACCACATTTATCACCATAAGTTCGACAATATGTCAGACGACGAGCTTCGCGCTTATATCTCCGAGTTCCGTGACGATAACATCTTCGCAATAGCGGAGCTTATTTACCGCGGCGCGACTGTCGAGGAGATACACGATATCACAAAGATAACATCGTTCTTCCTTCAGGCGATAAAGAATATCGTCGACATGGAAGAGACCTTGAAGGTCCACGCCTTTGACCTTGAAACGCTCAAGGCGGCAAAAAAGATGGGCTTCTCGGACAAATATGTTGCGAGAATGTGGAAGTGTACAGAGCTTGATGTGTTCAATTTCAGAAAAGAAAATAATCTTTTCCCTGTATTCAGAATGGTAGATACCTGCCATACGGGAGCATATATTCCTTACTTCTACTCATCTTATTCGGGAGAGAATACCTCTGTCCTCACCGATAAGAAGAAGATAGTCGTTCTCGGAGCAGGTCCTATCCGTATCGGTCAGGGCGTTGAATTCGACTACTCTACCGTTCACGCGGTAACAACAATAAAGAATTCGGGTTACGAAGCTATAATCATAAACAATAACCCCGAGACCGTTTCAACCGACTATACCACGGCAGATAAGCTTTATTTCGAGCCTCTTACTCCCGAGGACGTTATGAACATCATCGAGTTTGAAAAGCCCGAGGGTGTAGTTGCTTCTCTTGGCGGTCAGACAGCGATAAACCTCGCTCAGCCTCTTTACGATTTTGGCGTAAAGATAATCGGTACGGATTGCGCCGCTATCGACAAGGCAGAGAACAGAGACGCATTCGAGAAGCTTCTTAAGGAGCTTAATATTCCTCAGCCCGAGGGACGCGCCGTAACCAAGATAGAGGACGGTGTATCAGCGGCGGCAAAGATCGGTTATCCCGTTCTCGTCCGTCCTTCGTTCGTGCTTGGCGGACGCGCTATGCAGATAGTCGCAAACGAGTCACAGCTTCGCCATTATCTTAAGACCGCTGTTGAGATAGACGAGGACAAGCCCGTTCTCGTAGACAAGTATATCATAGGTAAAGAGGTCGAGGTCGACGCTATATGCGACGGACACGACGTGTTTGTTCCTGGTATCATGGAGCTCGTTGAGAGAACTGGTATCCACTCGGGTGACTCGATAAGCGTTTACCCCTCGTTCAGCATCTCCGATAAGGTAAAGGGTACGATACTTCAATATGCGAAGAAGCTCGGTCTTGGAATCGGCATCGTAGGTCTTTACAATATCCAGTTCATCGTTGATAAAAACGACGAGGTATTTATAATAGAGGTAAATCCTCGCTCGTCCCGTACCGTTCCGTTCCTTTCGAAGTCGACGGGATACTCTCTTGCGGATATCGCGACCGAGTGTATCCTCGGCAAGTCGCTCAAGGAGCAGGGAATATTCTGCCTCTACCCCGAGGAGAAGAACCGTTGGTACGTCAAAGTTCCCGTGTTCTCGTTTAACAAGCTTCGCGGACTTGACGCATACCTCTCTCCCGAAATGAAGTCTACGGGTGAGGCTATCGGATATGACGATAAGCTCAATCGCGCATTCTATAAAGCACTTCAGGCATCGGGAATGCACCTCCAGAATTACGGTACTGTTTTCGCAACTATCGCTGATAAGGATAAAGACGAGGCGCTTCCTCTTATTCGCCGTTTCTACGATCTCGGATTTAATATCGAAGCTACAGAGGGAACAGCAAACTTCCTCAAAGCTAACGGAATCCGTACTCACGTTCTCGCTAAGATAGGCGACGGAAGCGATGAGATACAGGAGTCTATCCGTCAGGGTCATATCGCTTACGTTATAAATACGAGTGATATTGGCTCGACCAATCAAGTTCACGACGGACACGAGATAAGAAAAATAGCTACCGAGAGCAACGTAACTATCTTTACTTCTCTTGATACAGTCAGAGTTCTTCTCGACGTACTTGATGAGATAACGCTTCGTATTTCTACAATTGACGCTTAAGGAGCTTCTTTGATGAAACAGAGATTTTTTGAAATAAAAGAAAACACGGCACTGACAAGCAACGTATATCTTATGCGCCTTGCGGGTGATACCGAGGATATACGCGCAGGTCAGTTCGTCAATATCTTAATAGACGGTCTTTATCTCCGCCGACCCATTTCGGTATGTGATTGCACCGATGGTGAGCTTACCATTATTTATAAGGTGGTTGGTAAGGGAACGGAGAAGATGGCTCAGATGACGGGCGGAAAGCTCGATATTCTTACAGGACTCGGAAACGGATACGATCTTTCGACAGCAGGGGACAAGCCCCTGTTGCTTGGAGGAGGAGTAGGCGTTCCGCCCCTTTATCTCCTTGCTAAAAAGCTTATTGCAGAGGGTAAGCAGGTAACTGTCGTTCTCGGATTCAACACTAAAGACGAGATCTTTTATGAGAATGAGTTTAAGGCGCTCGGAGCTACCGTTTACGTAACGACTGTTGACGGTTCGCACGGAATCAAGGGATTTGTTACCGACGCTATGAAGGATATCGATTATACTTACTTTTATACCTGCGGTCCTGAGCCAATGCTCAAGGCAATATATACCGCATCGGTGACCGAGGGTCAGCTCAGCTTTGAGGAGCGTATGGGCTGTGGATTCGGTGCTTGTATGGGTTGCTCTTGCAAGACAATATACGGAAATAAGCGTATATGTAAGGACGGACCTGTACTCAGGAAGGAGGAGATACTGTGGCAGAAGTAAAGAATACTAAAGTAGAGCTTTGCGGTATCACTCTTGATAATCCTATAATCCCCGCGAGCGGAACGTTCGGATACGGATATGAGTTTGCGGAGCTTTACGACATAAATATGCTCGGTACGTTTTCCTTTAAGGGAACGACAAAGGACGCGAGATTTGGCAATCCCACGCCGAGAATCGCGGAGTGCTACGCGGGTATGATAAACGCCGTAGGACTTCAGAATCCGGGTGTTGAAAAGGTAATATCCGAGGAATTGCCTAAAATGAAAGAGGTTTTCCATAAGCCTGTTATGGCGAACGTAAGCGGATTTTCTATCGAGGATTACGCTTATACGGTCGAGCGTCTCAACGAATGCTCGGAGATAGGCTGGTTTGAGGTAAACGTAAGCTGTCCTAACGTTCACGGCGGAGGAATGAGCTTTGGTACTTCACCCGACGTAGCTGCAGAGGTAACCAAGGCTGTACGTAAGGTAACAGATAAGCCTATAATAATCAAGCTTTCACCGAACGTGACCGATATCGTCTCGATCGCAAAGGCGTGTGAGGCGGCAGGCGCTGACGGAATAAGCCTTATCAATACCATGCTCGGTATGAGAATAGACCTTGGTAAGAGAAAGCCCGTTATCGCAAATACGATGGGCGGTTTCTCGGGTCCCGCTATTTTCCCCGTAGCAGTAAGAATGGTGTATCAGGTAGCAAAGGCTGTCAACATTCCCGTTGTCGGAATGGGAGGCGTCTCGAGTGCGGAGGACGTGATCGAGATGATGATGGCGGGCGCTACTGCCGTTGAGGTAGGAGCGGCTAACCTTGTAGATCCGTATGCGTGCAGAAATATCATAAACGAGCTGCCCGCAGTAATGGAAAAGTATAAAATCAATTCGCTTTCCGATATTATCGGAGCGGTATAAAACAATAAAAGAATAAGGAGTATATCATGGGAAAAGACGTAATCATCGCGTGTGATTTTGACAGCGCTGAAAAGACATTTGCATTTCTTGATAAATTCACGGGCAGAAAGCCTTTTGTTAAGATCGGTATGGAGCTTTACTATGCCGAAGGTCCTTCTATAGTTCGCGAGATTAAGAAGCGCGGACATAAGATATTCCTTGACTTAAAGCTTCACGATATTCCCAATACCGTAAAGAAGTCTATGGCGGTGCTTTCGCGCCTTGACGTAGATATGACCAATCTTCACGCGGCAGGAACTGTCAGAATGATGGAAGCGGCTATCGAGGGACTTACAAGACCCGACGGAACTCGTCCCATGCTTATCGCGGTAACTCAGCTTACATCTACCGATCAGGAGAGTATGGAAAAGGATCTTCTTATAGAGAAGCCTATTGCTGACGTAGTTATGCACTATGCTCATAATGCAAAGGTTGCAGGACTTGACGGTGTCGTTTGCTCACC
>JAZSIP010000054.1:0-12163 GCA_045533915.1 Eubacteriales bacterium | reverse complement strand
CGTGAGGCGATGGTAAACCCTAACGATCATATTTTATCTTGTAGGGACCGGCGTCCTCGACGGTCCGTTACCATTCAGTTAAATTTATGCAAATACAACACACCGATAAATCAAAATTTGTTTTATTCCCCTATATTTTACTCTTTTCCCTCGTCTCAAACAATTCCATTCTGTCTCATTTAGTCTCAAATTTAAAAGCCTTATCGTTGACACAAAAGAAAAATTGATATGATAAAACAAAAAAACGCCCGATATCGTCATTAAGTAAAATAACTTTTTTACCAAAAAACGATATCGAGCGTTTTTTCTGAAACCGAACGGTTTTTTTATTTACCCAAAAGAAAAAGCAATGTCATTAAATTAAGGAAAACTCCCCACCGCCGAGATCCTTCGCGGCGGTGTTTTTTCTCGTTGTCATTCTCGAGCGCAGCGAAGAATCTCGAGAAAAAACACCTTGCTCGAGGATGACGACGGCGGGGGCTTTTACGTATTTTCTTAACTTAATGATATTGAAAGAAAAAGCGATCCTTTTTAAATTTTACCAAACGGTTTTTCTTAACCCCCCCTCCAAGAAGTTCTTTGGGGCTCGACCCTTTCTTGCGGGGAAAGGGTCGAACGCATCCTCCGCATCCCCTCGCGTCCCCGCGCATTTTATTTAGGCTTTCCTTTAGATATAAGCGCGGCGATATATCCAAAGCAGAGCGCGGCGGAAGTGCCTATCGCGGCGGCGGTAAAAGGACCTGAGAGAACGCCGAGAAGCCCCCGTTCATCAACGGCTTTTCTGACGCCTTTTGCGATAAGGAATCCAAAGCCCGTAAGGGGGGTTGTCGCTCCCGCACCCGCAAACTCGGCAAGGGGCGCGTAAAGTCCCACAGCACCTAGGAACACGCCCGCGACAACGTATCCGACAAGTATCCGCGCGGGTGAGAGCATCGTTTTATCGAGCAATATCTGCGCCACCACGCAAAAAGCTCCGCCGACCGCGAACGCGAGAATAATATCCATCAAAAGCTCCATTTTTCGCCCTCCTTTTTCGCTCCCGAAAGATGCAAAAGATGTGCCACGGCGGGTATCGCCTCGCCCTGCTGAACGCTTGCGGGGCTCATCATCGCACCCGTTCCGAGTATAAGAATATCCCGAAGATCGCCCCTCTTCAGCCTCGGCAAAAGATACGAGGCGAGAACGACCGCCGAACAGCCGCACCCCGATCCGCCCGAGTGCGTGTCCTGTGTAGCCTTGTCGTAAATAATGATACCGCAATCGTTATATCGCGAGGAAATGTCAATGCCTTGCGTTAAAAGAAGCTCACAGAGGATATCCCCGCCCTCGTACCCGAGGTCGCCCGTAACGATCATATCGAAATCCTTGGGCGATAAATCGGAATTTTTGAAATAGCGAAGCAGAGTATCCGCCGCCGCGGGCGCCATAGCCGCGCCCATATTTGAGGGATCGTTTATTCCCTTTTCAAGAGCGACACCCGGAAGTGCCTCGGTAATACGGACGTCTCCCTCTCTTTTTACAACAAAAGCGCCCGCGCCCGTGACCGTCCACTGCGCAGTGGGAGAGCGTTGCGCCCCGTACTCGATAGGCGTTCGGTACTGCCGCTCGGCAGAGCAATAATGCGACGAGGTCACGGCGGCGCAGGTCTCGAAGTATTTTGCGTTGCACATCATAGCGCAGAGCATAAGTCCCTCGATGGCAGTCGAGCAAGCGCCGTAAAGACCGAAATAGGGTATATCAAAATCGAGAAGACCGTAAGACGAGCCGACGCATTGATTAAGAAGATCGCCCGCGAAAAGAGCGCCGACGTCACGCTCGGACGCGCCTATTTTTGAAAGCGCGACGTTGAGTGCAAGTCTTTGCATCTCGCTTTCGGATTTTTCCCACGTATTTTTGCCGAAACGGTCGGTCGAATCGTGAAGATCGAAGCAGTCTCCGATCGGTCCGCTGTATTCCTTGTTCCCCACCGCACTCGCGGCGCAAACGATAGCCGCGGAATCGAAACGCAATATCTTGTTCTGCATATTTGAGAGTTCCTTTTGTGTAAATTTTCTTCTTATCTCAAAAATATTATTGTCAAATTTATTTTGGCTATACCTTGCAATCCGAAAAATATATGATATAATAATTATAGTAAGCAAGACCGAAAGGAGATAGATATGAAGCATATACTCAAAAACGAACAACTTACAGTAACGCTTTCAAGCTTTGGCGCGGAGATAATTTCCGTAAAATGCGCGGGAGACTGCGAATACATATGGCAGGGAGACAAAAAATATTGGGCGAGTCAAGCTCCCATTCCCTTCCCTGTATGTGGAAGATTTTATCAGGGAAAGTACACCTACGGCGGAAAGGAATACTCAATGGGTAATCACGGCTTTGCGAGACACTCCGAGTTTGAGGTAGCCTCTGCCGACGAAAAAAGCGTGTCTTTCGTACTGAAGCAAAACGAACAAACGCTTGCCCAATATCCCTTTGACTTTGAATTTACCGTGACCTATACGCTTGACGGTCCTAAAATAGACTGCAACTACCTTATCAAAAACACGGGCAAGGAGATGTTACCCGCCACGGTCGGCGCTCACCCCGGCTTCAACGTACCGCTCGACAACGGCAATTTTGACGATTGGTATCTCGAATTCAGCGAGGAATGTTTTCCCGATAAGCTTATTCATTCCAACGGCGGTTTTAATACGGGATTAAAGCGCGCGCTTTATCTTGAGGATTCCAAAAAGCTTGCGCTTAAGCATAGTCTTTTTGATATCGACTCGATATTTATGAGCAATATGGCGAAAGCCGTAACGCTCAAGAGCGACAGATCGAGCAGATCCATTCGCCTTGAATACGAGGATATGTCGTATCTCGGAGTTTGGCATAAGCCGCAGAGCGACGCGCCTTACGTATGTATCGAGCCGTGGTGCGGACTGCCCTCGTTTGACGGTAAGATAGATGACCTTGCCACAAAGAGCGATATGTTCCGTATCCCCGCGGGAAGCTCAAAAACCGTCCGTTATTCGATTACTTTCGGTTGATAGGTAGGTAAAATTATGTTCTACGAAAACGAAAAACAATATCACATCGCCGCGGCAAAGGGCGAGATCGGCGGCTACTGCATACTCCCTGGCGACCCCGCAAGATGCGAAAAGATCGCCGCTTATCTCGATGACCCCTATCACCTCGTGACAAACCGAGAATACAATATCTTCTGCGGAAAGCTTTGCGGTGAGCTCGTCACCGTTTGCTCGACGGGTATCGGCGGACCGTCGACCGCTATAGCCGTTGAGGAGCTTGCCGCCTGCGGAGCGCACACCTTTATCCGCATAGGCACTTGTGGCGGCATTGACACCCGCGTCCGCGCGGGAGATGCCGTTATCGCAACGGGAGCTGTCCGTCAGGACGGTACGTCGCGTGAGTACGCGCCTATCGAGTTCCCCGCAGTACCCGACGCAAAGGTACTCTTTTCGCTCGTTCGCGCGGCGGAAGATCTAAAAATACCTTTCCACACGGGAGTCGCGCAAAGCAAGGATTCCTTTTACGGTCAGCACTCACCCGACCGTATGCCTGTCTCCTCGGAGCTTCTTTATAAGTGGGAGGCTTGGAAAAGGCTTCACGTTCTCGCGAGTGAAATGGAAGCGGCAACGCTCTTTACCGTTGGCGCGGCTCTTGACGTAAGATGCGGCGCGGTATTCCACACCGTATGGAATCAGGAACGCGCGAACGCGGGGCTCGATACGAACGAAAATGAGAGCCACGACACCGATTCGGCAATACGCATAAGCATTGAAGCGATACGTTTGCTTATTAAGGAAAATAAAGGGTGAACGACAAAAGCAGAGCCAATCGCTTGGCTCTGCTTTTTATTTTTATTCAAATCAGTTCGTATAGTTATCGAAATATCCCTGAACGAGAACTACGGGAGTTCCCTTATCGCCCGAGCCGCTCGTGAGGTCGCAAAGCGATCCGATAAGGTCGGTGAGCTGTCTGGGGGTAGTGCCCTGCGATGCCATATTGCCCACAAGGTTGTCGCCCTTCTGACGAATGCTCTCTGAGATAGCCTTCTTGAGCTCCTCTCCCGAAAGATCCTTGAAATCGTTGTCCGCAAGATACTTGAGCTTGAGCTCGTTGGGAGTACCGATAAGACCGTCGGTGAACGCGGGAGATACAACGGGGTCCGCAAGCTCCCAAATCTTACCCTGAGGATCTTTAAACGCTCCGTCTCCGTATACCATAACCTCAACGTGTTTGCCCGTTGCCTTAAGGATACGAGCCTGAACGTCAAGAACGAGAGACTTGCACTCGCGCGGGAAGAGCTTGATCTTGTCCTCGGTCGATTTGTTCGAGCCGAGAAGTCCGTACTGCTCGTTATATCCGCTTCCGTTTACAGACGTATTAAGGATATCGTCAAGACCGCAAACTACCTTTGCGCCTGCCGCGAGAAGTATGCGCTTTGTACGCGCTCTTGTGTGAATATCACAGGTAAGAACGTGGTCGGTATATTCGAGAATAGCTTTAGGCTGGTTAGCAAAGATTATCTCAGCTTCAGCGCCGCATCCCTCGATAATAGATCTGTAATATTCAACGTAGTCAACACCCGTAAACTCGTGCTTGTTTACGCCGAACAGCTCACGGTAGCGAGTCTCGGTAAGCACGTCGCTGTAAGGATTAACGCCTGCGGCGTCTATCTTGTCAAGGCTTACAAGCTGGTTTCCAACCTCGTCGGAGGGGTAGCTGAGCATAAGAACGACCTTTTTAACGCCCATTGCGATACCGCGTAAGCAAATAGAGAAACGGTTGCGCGAGAGGATCGGGAAAATAACTCCTACAGTCTCTCCTCCAAGCTTGGTCTTTACGTCATTCGCTATATCGTTAACAGTCGCGTAATTTCCCTGCGATCTTGCAACGATAGATTCGGTCATAGATATAACATCTCTGTCGCGAAGCTCAAAGCCCTCGTATTCAGCAGCTTCAAGCACACTGTCGGCAACGATAGCGGCAAGATCGTCTCCCTCTCTTATAATGGGGCAGCGAATACCGCGCGAAACTGTACCAACTCTACGTTCTTTCTTTTCCATTGTGTGTATCCTTTCCTTTGCGCGTCTGATTTTTTTACGCGCAAACCCTAAGATTTACTTTACCAATATATTATTATAAATCTTTTTTCTCCGATTGTCAAGAAAAAGTATGTGAAAAATCAAAAAAAATATGCGAAACTCCCTAAAATTCGCAAAAACCTATCAAAAGTCTACTATTCGTAGACTTTTTGCGTTTATCTACAAAGAATAGGTTGCAAATCGTAGCTTTTTGAGATATAATTAAATTACAATTTACGAACGGAGAAAAAAATGATTAACATTGCAGAAACGATCGCTAAAAACATAAAACAGCGAAGAAAAGCCTTGCATATCACTCAAAACGACCTCGCTTTTACCTTGGGCTATTCAACAAAGGCTATAAGCAAGTGGGAAAGCGGAAAGGGCGCTCCGCCCACCGTAATACTTCCCGCTCTTGCCGCCGCCTTGCATATGAACGTTGACGACCTGTTGAGTATGAACGTTGAGGGCAAATTCTTCCTCGGGATCGATGGCGGAGGAACAAAGACCGAGTTCGCGCTTGCCGACTCAGATGGAAATATTATCCGCAGAGCAGTTCTCGGAACGTCAAACCCGAGCGACATAGGAATAGACGCTTCTCTCAACGTGATAAAAGAGGGCATCTCCGAGGTCTGCGCGAACATTCCGAAGAGTAATATTTCTATCTTTGCGGGACTTGCGGGAGGCTCGACCGAGGGTGTGAGCGATCAGATAACCGAATTTCTCTCGCGCTTTGGCTTTGCGAGTGTCAAAAACGGAAGCGATGCTATGAACGCGGTCGCCGCGGGACTTGGCGAGACCGACGGAGTCGCCGTCATTATGGGAACGGGAAGCGTGACCTTTGCTCAGGTAAATAAAAAGGCGTACCGTGTCGGAGGATACGGCTATCTTCTCGGCGACGCGGGAAGCGGTTTTTCTCTCGGCAAGGGCGCGATACTTTCAGCTCTTTTCTTTGAGGACGGAAGCGGCGAGGAAACGGCGCTTTACGAGGCGGTAAGAAAAAAGTGCGGAACGGAGCGCGTTCTCGACTCTTTGGGTAAATTTTACAGCGGAGGTAAGCGCACGATAGCGGAGTACGCTCCTCTTGTCCTTACCGCGTCCGAAAACGGCGACAAGGTGGCAAAAAGGATACTTTTTGACGATCTTGAAGCGGTAGCGCAGATGATACGCGGAGCGGCAAAGCATCTGCCGAGCACAAAAGAGCCTCTGCGCGTGGTTCTCTGCGGAGGACTTTGCACAAAGGACGATATCATATACCGCGCTCTTTGTGAAATAATGGCAAATGAAAATTATTCGATAAGTATGTGCGAAAACGCCCTGATAGTCGGAGCGCTTCGCCTCGCGGGTATGCCCGATAAAGTAAACAATTAATCGATATAACACTTAAGGAGAAATATTATGTTAAAAACAGAAGTCAGAAACGAAAGAACAATGCATATTGACAAAATGTCTACCGCGGAAATGGTCCGCGTAATACAGGACGAAAACGTAAACGCCGCTATGTCCATCGAAAACGCGCTCGGCTCTATCGAAAAGTCGATAGACGCTATCACGGAGCGTATGAAAAAAGGCGGCAGACTGTTTTATATGGGTTGCGGTACGTCGGGCAGACTTGGCGTACTTGACGCTTCCGAATGTCCCCCCACCTACGGTGTGCCGTTCGACCTCGTTGTCGGAATCATCGCGGGCGGAGACGGAGCTATGAGAAAAGCAGTTGAGGGCGCGGAGGACAGCTTCGATGCGGGTTACCGCGATCTCTCCGCTTATGACGTCACCGAGCTTGACAGTGTTGTCGGCATCTCGGTAGCGGGAGGCGCTCAGTACGTTCTCGGCTCGTTTGCAAAGGCGAGAGAGGTCGGAGCTTTGATCATCTCTCTTTCCTCAAATGAGGATACCCCCATCGAAAGAGCCGCCGATATCGCGATAATCACCGATACGGGCGCGGAGGTCATAACAGGCTCGACGAGAATGAAAGCGGGAAGCGCTCACAAAATGGTGCTCAATATGATCTCGACCGCCGTAATGGTCAAGCTCGGACACGTTTACGAGAATATGATGATAAATCTCCGTCCGTCTAATATCAAGCTCCGCGACAGAATGATAAGAATCCTCCGCGATATCACAGAGCGCCCCTACGACGAGTGCGAAAAGCTGCTTGAGGAAAACGATTTCAGCTTGAAAAAGGCTTTGAAAGCATTTGAAGAAAAATAAATACCCACAAACCGATAAATTGCGGTTTATAGGTGAGTTTATTTTCAAAAAATGAACCCCCACTTCAATTAGAATTGTCATCCTGAGCGCAAGCGAACTTTCTGTGAGATGAGGAATGAATCGAGCAGAAAGCGAGGAGCGAAGCGACGAAGGGATCTCCAAAGGGTTATCGCTACCTTTCTCTAAATAAAGTAACATTATTTATAAATGGGTATCGAAAAACCAATAACTTCTACCGCCACGAGATCCCGCTCGCAAGCTCGCGCTTTCAAAAACGTGCCACCTATGACACGTTTTTGAAAGTTCGCTTCGAAAACATCACACTGTGATATTTTCTCCGCTCGAGGATGACACGCGGGAGAGCGTTTTGCGATATTTGTTTCATTCATACATTACAATTTTGTTATTCCAAACTCACCGATAAATCAAAATTTGAAATTCTCAACTTTACTCACCGTTTTATAAAATATATCCGATATTTTTCCAAAAAATCAAAAACGCAAACAAAATTTTAACATTTCCGTGTTATAATGTATCTATAAAAGGGGAAATAGCTCCTACGGAGGATAAAAACATGTTCAAGATTTTGGTGGTTGAGGACGACCGAGACCTGAATCGCAGTGTCTGCGCTTTTCTCAATAACAGCGGCTACGAATCCGTTGGCTGTCTATGCGCGGAAGATGCCTATGACGAAATGTATAAGACGACCTTTGATCTTATCGTATCGGACATTATGATGCCGAATATCGACGGGTTTGAGTTCGCAAAGACCGTCCGTTCTCTCAACAACGATATACCGATCCTGTTTATGACCGCCCGCGACGACTTTGCGTCGAAGCAACGCGGATTCCGTATAGGTATCGACGATTATATGACAAAGCCCATAGACCTTGACGAGTTATTCTTGCGTATCGGAGCGCTTCTCCGCCGCTCGAAGATCGCCTCAAGCCGTCGTCTTGAGGTCGGAAGCTTCGTAATGGACGCAGACGAACGCTCGGCTGTTCTGAACGGCGAGGAGATATCGCTCACCGCAAGAGAATTCGATCTTCTCTACAAGCTCTTATCTTATCCAAAAAAGACCTTCACACGCACACAGCTTATGGACGAATTCTGGGACGTTGACACTCAGACAAGCACACGCACCGTCGACGTTTATATGACAAAGCTCCGCTCAAAGCTTTCGGAATGCGATTCCTTTGAAATACAGACCGTACACGGTCTTGGATACAAGGCGGTGATAAAATGACACACGGGCAGAGATACCGCAAGGCTTTGCGCTTTCTTTCCCATTTTCTTATGTTCTTTATCGTCGTCGCTTTCGTCACGACCTGCTGTATGATGCTCTTTGTCACGCTTATGGCGGATTCGCTAGGCTTGACGCTTACGGGAGAAAATCTCAACAAGGCGGCGAAGCTGACCTTTTTGAACGTTATACTGATAAGTCTTCTCTTCACCGTAATAGATTCGATAAGACGCTATTTTGCCATAGAGCGCCCGATAAAAAAGATCGGAGAGGCGGCGGAGCGTATCATCGAGGGCGACTTTTCGGTGAGGATACCCCGCTTGAACGAGACGTATGGTGAGAACAGCCTGAACAGAGTTATAGACTGCTTTAACAAAATGGCGGAAGAACTTTCGGGAACAGAGACTCTGCGCACCGATTTTATCGCGAACGTATCTCACGAACTGAAAACCCCTTTGAGCGTTATGCAAAATTACGCGGTAATGCTTCAATCAAAATCGCTTTCGGAGGAAGAACGCATCGAATACGCACACGCAATATCCGAATCGTCAAAGCGCTTAGCGGCTCTCATAACGAACATATTGAAGCTCAATAAACTTGAAAATCAACAGATAACGCCAATATCCGAATCCTACGATCTCGGAGAGCAGATATGCGAATGTCTCCTTTCCTTCGAGGACGTTTGGGAGAAAAAGAATATCGAGATAGAGACCGATATCGAAGACGGCATAAAGGTCTGCTCCGATCCCGAAATGATGAGCCTTGTATGGAATAATCTTTTTTCCAACGCATTCAAATTCACGGATAACGGCGGAAAGGTCTTTGTAAAGGTCTTTGGCGATGAAGATGACGCAGTTGTCAGGATCGAGGATACGGGCTGCGGCATATCGGGTGAGATAGGAGCGCATATATTCGATAAATTTTACCAAGGAGATACCTCTCACGCAAGTGCGGGTAACGGTCTCGGACTCGCTCTTGTAAAAAGAGTCGTGGATATAACAAAAAGCAGTATTTCGGTCGACAGTGAGGTCGGCAAAGGAACTGCGTTCACTGTCAGAATAAGGAGGGATAGCTGATGGAGCGTTGGAAAAGACTTGGAAAGGCTCTGCTTTTTCCGCACATCGCAATAATGATATTGCTTTTGCCCGTCGGTACAGCGGCTCTCCTATGCGCTTTTCTCATCTTCGGCTCGGAGCACCCCGTGTCATACGCGGCGTATATGGTCGCCTTTTATACTCTTTGCGTGTGGTGTGTACGTATTCCAAACCTTATAAAATTCGTAAAAAGAATACAGCAGGATAACCGCTTTGTAAACCGCTTGACAACCGACGCGCATCTGCGCGTAAAAATATCACTCGGCGGCTCGCTCGTATTTAACCTCGCGTATGCGGTCTTTCAGTTCGGACTCGGACTTTTTCACGGGTCGTTCTGGTTTCATTCGATCGCGGTGTACTATCTTCTGCTCGTAATAATGCGCGCGTTTCTTCTCAAGGACGTCCGCCGCGCTACTCCGGGCGAAAATATGGATTCTGAGCTTCGCCACTACCGTTTTTGCGGTATCATACTTCTGATAATGACACAAGCACTCATTTCAATGGTGTTCTTTATAACCTATTTCGGAAGAGGCGTAACTCACCACTTTATCACCACTATCGCAATGGCGGCGTTTACGTTTACGGCACTCACCGTAGCGATAGTCAATATCGTAAAATACAGACGGTATAACAGTCCGCTTTTCTCGGCATCAAAGGCGATAAGCCTCGCGTCAGCGCTCGTTTCGATGCTGACACTTGAAACGGCAATGCTGACGGCTTTCGCGAGCGAGGACAATACCCCTATGTTCCGCACTCTTATGACGGGACTCACTGGAATAGCGGTCTGTCTGCTAATAATCGCAATGGCGATATATATGATAGTAAAAGCAACAAAGGAGCTGAAAAAGATAAAGAATAACATTTCGTAAACAAATCGTTATTCTTTCTATAACAAAAGAAAGCTATAATATATCCGTAAAATAAAGAAAGAGTGAGAAAAGAAATGGATAATAATCAGAATAAAGATACTTTCAATTATACCTATTCGGCAAAGGAACAAAAGGAGATCGCAAAGATCCGCGAAAAGTATGCTCCCGAATCGGAAAATAAAATAGATCAGCTTCGTAAGCTCGATGCGAGCGTGACAAAAAAAGGAATGGTCTGGTCGATAATATTGGGCGTTATCGGTTCGCTGATTTTAGGCGTAGGTATGTGCTGTGCGATGCTCTGGAATATGTTCATTATGGGAACGGGCATCGGTCTTGTCGGCATCGCTCTTGTAGCAGTCGCGTATCCCATTTATAACGCGATAACAAAAAAGGAGCGCGAGAAGATCGCGCCCGAAATACTCAGACTTACAGATGAGTTGATGAAATAAGCAGAAAATGAAAGATCGCTCGTTATATTAACCGAAACAGGCAGTTAAAAAGAAAAACTGCCAACTATTAAAAGGACAGAGAATTTTTACGTTCCCTGTCCTATTTTTCTTGATAAACACTGACTTGATTCAAAGCGCAAGAATCTACTCACAAAGGATAATCTCACACGGCTTTGCTTTTTTTTCAGCATATTTTATAACTGACAGCGTTCCCTTTGATCTTCCATTCCAGAAAGCAACGATTTTATCCGCATAATCCACTATTTCTCTGTTCCTTGCGATCGGCGCGGCACGACCGTAAAGCTCATATTGAGGCAGAAACACTGTAAGTTTTATCCCATTCTCTTTTGCGTATTGCGCAGCGCAAGAATCTACACCTACAGCACCACCCGAAACAAGCTCTTCACAGTCTGAGATATACCTACTTATATCAACTACGTTAATATTCCTTGAACCAACAACCGCAATTTTCATAAAAACCTCCAAATAAATATTTAGTATACTTAAATAAAGTATACTGACAACATTATACCATAAAATAATCTTAAAATATACTTATATTAAGATTTTTTGGAGATTTTTATGAGAAACAAAAATAATAAGCATCTTGGAATAGAAATTGATCCCGAACTTCATTATAAGCTGCACTATATATCAAAGTATTACGGTCGTTCGGCAAACGGAGAAATACTCTATTTGATAAGACAAGAAATAAGAGCTTTTGAAAAAGCTGAGGGAGAAATTGAACTTCCAAATACGCAAAAAACAAATTAAATTCGGTTTGTGTGCAAATCTAAAATAAACACACCGCGTAATACGTACGAGAATCCGCCCTCCGCTTCGCTTCGGCGGCGGAATCTGCCGAGCGTCCGTACGGGAATCGATCGCTCACTGCGTTCGCTTGGCAACAACTTTTTTGAAAAAGTTGTTGCACCCTACCGCAGTCTTCGACTGCGAGGGTTCGATGAAGTACGGGGTGTCAAAAAAGAACAGGAGCACCGTTGTGCTCCTGTTCTTTTTTGGTGACCCGTACGGGAATCGAACCCATGTTTCCAGCGTGAGAGGCTAGCGTCTTAACCGCTTGACCAACGGGCCATCGCTCAACGTGTTATATTATAGCACAACCGAATTCATTTTGCAAGTGTTTTTTTCAATTTTTTTTAAGTTCTTTCAAAATGTCTAAAAACGCATCATCAAATCAAAGTAT
>JAZSIP010000012.1:0-4160 GCA_045533915.1 Eubacteriales bacterium | reverse complement strand
GTTAAGGCTTCCCGAGCAAAGAGTCAGGCAGTTATACTCATCGTCCACCATCTTCAAGAAGCGGTCGATATTCGCCTCGTTTACGAGCAAACGGGGCAGACCGAAGATATCCCATGGCGGATCGTCCATGTGTATTGCCATCTTGATGTCGCACTCACGGCAGGTGGGCATTATTGCCTCAAGGAAGTATTTGAGGTTGCCCCAAAGCTTCTCGTGATCCACTCCCTCGGATGCCTTGAAAAGCTCGTCGAGCTTCGCCATGCGCTCAGGCTCCCAACCGGGAAAAGACATATTGTACTTCTCGGTAAAGTCGAGGATATACTTCGCCATAGCGTTGTAATCGTCCTGTATCATATTCTTTTCATAGAAAAGCGCGGTCGAGCCGTCTCCTACGGGGTGGAAGAGGTCACTTCTCGTCCAGTCGAATATGGGCATAAAGTTATAGCATATTACCTTAACGCCGAACTTCGAAAGATTTCTTATCGTCGTTTTGTAATTCTCGATATAGCCGTCGCGCGTGGGCAGTCCTATCTTGATATCATCGTGCACGTTTACCGACTCAACGACGTCCATATTGAAGCCGTATTCGTCAAGCTGACGCTTTACCTCGGCTATCTCGCTCTCTTCCCAGATCTCTCCGGGCATCTTGTGGTGCAACGCCCACACGATACCGTCGACACCGGGTATCTGCTTGATGTCAGACAATTTGATACGGTCGTTTCCCTCTCCGTACCATCTGAAAGTCATTTGCATTGTGTTATTTCCTCCTTTTTTATAGTTCACATATATTACCGCAATATATTATAACAGATAATTATTTGCAAGAAAAGTGCAAAAATAGGCTTTTTACATTGTATTTCAAAGCATAACCCTTAAAACAGATCACCGCCGTACCGTGGCTCTGTATTCCTTTGGCGTCATTCCTATCTGACGCTTGAACGTTTTTGAGAAATACTGCACGTCCATTATTCCGCAATGCATCGCTACCGTCTGTATCTGAAGATTCGTGGCGCTCAACAGATTCACCGCGCGGTCTATACGTCTGTCTCTTATATATTCCGACACCGTCTTCCCCGTTTCTCTTTTGAAGACCGTGGCAAGATATCCCGAGCTTATATTTTGCTCCTGCGCCAAGATCCTTAAAGAAAGCTCCGCTGAAATATCGGAATCTATCATCAATATAGCTTTTTGTACTATCGGCGAATATTTCTTTGTGGAATGCTTTCGCACAAGACGGCAATACGACGAAAACATCTCTCTCATAAGCTCGGGTATTGCCTTTACGTTAGAGGTATATTCTATGCTCGTCGCAAAGCTTGACGATATCTTATCGATATATATTGGGTGAACTCCGCCCTGCTCCGCCGCCTTTCTCAAAAGCGTATTCATAATAATACAGTAATTTTTCGCGTTTCGAAGAGTGTCCTGCAATCGTTTTTCAAACATTTGCTCGTTAAACGCGGACACGAGCATTTTTTCCTTATGCTGCTGTCCGAGAGCCACCGCCTGTATCAATTCGTTTTCGAATGCGTATCGCATCTCCATCATTTCCATATTCGCAACCGTCTCGTCAAAGGTGTTGGCGCGAGAAACACTATCCATTTGAGAGAGCGGCAGAGTATGCTTTTCATTCAACTCCACTATGGAGAACGAGGGTGTCTGCCACATACGCTCACAGAACGTGTCTATCATTATAAAAAGGCTGTCGTTTTCGGGTATGACTGGCAAGGTCGAATAATATTCTCCGAAAAGCTTCTGGGCGGTCGGCGGGAGATTTAATCTTTCTCCTATCTCCAAAAGATCGCTCGATTTAAGAGGCTCGGAGAGATACGGTCCGATAAAAATAATGTTTTTCTCGCTCAAAAGCGGAAGCCTCATAAAAACGTATTGCAAATTCAGCTCGTTTGTAAATTTGTATTTCGTGGTATTTTCAATGATCCCTACCGTATTCTGAAGCGTTACTTCCCTATCCGAATAAACACCTATAACGTTATTTATCAAAGGATCTATGGTTGCGTTCATTTTATCGTTCATCGACATCATAGTCACGCGGACGTTACATTTTTTTAGAAATTCACAAAAAAGACCCAGCTCGTATTCATGATCCATATGATTCATAGACATCACCTATTTCCTTATGAAATGAATATAGAACATTTGCATATTTTTATTATCTATGTTTCACATTATACCATATTTTTTCTACATATGCAATAGTTTTTTTATTCGAATATAAAAATAATACAAAAATAAATTAATATCGTACTACCGTTTTTATTTAAAATGAGTTATAATGTATTTAGTTATCATTGTCTTTTACACACAAAAAAACAACAAGGAGTAACGAAAATGAAAAAAGAAAAGAAATTAGATGCCAACGGGCATCGCAAATTCGGTATACGCGACAGTATCGCGTACGCCGCAGGAGACCTTGGCTGTAACATGAGCTTTGCGCTCAAGAGCACTATGTCTATATTCTGGACTCAGTTCATGGGTATGGACCTTTGGTACGCGCTCCTTCTTATCGTCGTTCAGGTATGGGACGCTATCAACGACCCGCTTATCGGTTCTATTATAGACTCCGACAAGCGCAAATACAAGAGAAACAAGTTCCTTTCGTACATATGGCTTGGTTCTATCGGTCTTATCGTAGGCGGCGCTTGTTGCTTCCTCCCCTTCCCGAACGCTCCCGTATGGGCTAAGTTCATCATCTTTATCGCAGGTTACGTTGTCTGGGACGCATTCTATACCGTCGCAAACGTTCCCTACGGCTCACTTCTTTCCCTTATATCCAACGATGTCAAGGACAGAGCTTCTCTTTCCGCTTGGCGTTCGATCGGCTCTATATTCGGAAATATGCTCCCTATGGTAATTCTTCCCTTTATCATCTACGACAAGGACAACAACCTTATCGGTGAGAGAGTGTTCATCGCGGCTCTCATTATGGGCGTTCTCGGATTTATCTGCTTCCAGTTTATGATCAGAAACACCGAGATCAGAGTTGACACAGATGTCACTCTTAAGGAAGACGCTCCCAAGTTCAACGTTTTCAAGGCATTTGGAAACTTCGTAAAGAACCGTCCCGCAGTTGGCGCTACCGTTGCCGCTATGGGTATGTTCATCGGTATGCAGGGCGCGGCTACCGCGGTTACCGTTATCTTCCAGTCCTACTTCAAGAACGTACAGATCTCGGGTATCGTTCAGCTCTTCGCTATGATCCCGATAGTTGTATTCACACCTCTCGCAAGAAAAGCAGTTGCTAAGTTCGGTAAAAAAGAACTTGCTACGTTCGGCTCTATCGTTTCGATAGTTGCCGCTTGCGGTCTGTTTATAGTTACCCCGAACAACACGGGACTTGACCTCATTATTTACATCGTTTGTCAGCTTATCTTCTCTCTCGGTCTTGGAATCTACTCCACTGTATCGTGGGCTATGATGGGTGACGCTATCGACTACAACGAGTGGAAGTTCGGCACTCGCGAGGAAGGTACTGTTTACTCCCTCCACTCATTCTTCCGTAAACTCGCTCAGGGTATCGGTCCGTCTCTCGTGCTCGTTATAATGGTAGCTTTCGGCTACGTAGGCGCGGACGAAGGAAATCAGGCGTGGAACGTTGCGGTCAATATGAGATATATCGTTGCCGCTACCTATATGCTTTCGGCTATTATGCAGTTCATCGGTCTTGCTCTCATCTACAACCTCAACAAAAAGACTCTTGCTCAGATGAACAAGGACCTCGGCAGAGATATCGACGACAGCGCTCCCGTTGCGGAAATATCCGATGCTAATAACTGATCCGATCAATTTCTGACTTTTTCAGGTGTCCGACGTTCATACATCGGACACCTTTAATTGAATCCCCTGTTGCTTTAAATATTGAAAATCAACAAATTGCGGTTTATCGGGGAGATTGTTATATCGTTTGATTGGTTTAAATCGTTTGTATTAGGACCGTCGTGTACTCCGGTCCCTACAGTGTATAAAAATTTGTACACATATTCCTCGCCGTGAGGCGACGGTAAAACCTACCGATCATAAATTATCTTGTAGGGACCGGCTCCTTGTCCGGTCCGTTACCATTCGGTTAAATTTATGCGAACATAACTCCCCGACAAATCAAAATTTGAAATCAGACAAAAGGAGAAATACACTACTATGAG
>JAZSIP010000034.1:0-4110 GCA_045533915.1 Eubacteriales bacterium | reverse complement strand
TTCGGAGATACCTTCGTCGCTTCGCTCCTCGCTTTCTGCTCGATTCGTTCCTCATCTCACAGAAAGTTCGCTTACGCTCAGGATGACACGTTTAAATGATATTGGGCGTATTTTTGTTGAATAGAAAAATTATCTTTATTTCCCAAAAAGAAAGTGTGGTCGGTGCCGACCGAATTAATTTGTGTAAGCAAATTTATTCGCGGCGTCACGACCACTTTCTTCATTAGAGAAAAAACTATCAAATTTAGTTATTACAAACGGTTATTTATAAATAACCTCTGCTTTGCTTTTTCTTTTGGTGGACTTACTTGTAAGTCATCTTTTCTTTTTCGCGAAAAAGAAAAGTAACATAAATTGTATCCTTAAAGCACTCTATAAACCGAAACGAGCTTACCGCCGCAGCTTGCGCTTATTCTCGCAACTTCATTTTCGGTCATTTCGGCGGTCATTACACCAAACACGCCGCCACATTCCTTGATTTCCGCTCCGCGAAGCGAGGGAACTCCGTCCATTGTATTGAAAACGAACATTCTGCGGCAGGAATACTCTCCCATATCCGCCATATCCGTCTCATTTGCGCTTTCCCAAACGATAGGCTTAACGTCGGCATCGCGGTTTGCGATAACGTCGATAATATCGGCAACGACAGCGCTCGCTGTGGGAAGCTTACCAGCTCCCGGTCCGTAGAACATTACCTCGCCCACCATATTGGCGTCAACGAGTATTCCGTTGAACACTCCGTCTATTCTTGAGAGCGGATTTGCCGCGGGAACAAGTCTTGGCGAAACGAAAGCAAGGAGCTTATCTCCAACCGTTTCGGCATATCCGATAAGCTTTATCGAGCAGTTAAAGCTCTGCGCGAGTTTTGTATCTTCAAGCGTTATTTTTGTAATACCTATAGTAGCTATCGACTTAGGATCAATGAGTTTGCCCGAAGCAAGAGCCGCGAGAATAACTATCTTTCTCGCCGCGTCTATACCGTCAACGTCGGCAGAGGGATTAGCCTCCGCGTATCCGAGTCTCTGCGCTTCCTTAAGCACGGAATCAAACGACGCGCCCGTGTCTCTCATAGCCGTAAGGATAAAGTTCGTCGTGCCGTTGAGTATTCCGCTTATCTTATTTATCTTATTTGACGAAAGGTCGTTTATCATCGGACGTATTACGGGAATACCTCCTCCAACACTCGCCTCAAACAGATAGCGAACGCCGTGAGCCCTTGCGATAGCGCAGAGCTCAACTCCAAAGGTCGAAACGACCTCCTTGTTCGAGGTAACGACACTCTTCCCCGCTTCAAGACACGCCTTTGTAAAATCATACGCGGGGTGTGATCCGCCCATCATTTCGGCGACGACCGATACCTCGGGGTCGTTTACTATCACGTTAAAATCGTGTACCACGCGGTCACCGAACGGACTGTTCGGGAAATCGCGCAGATCTAAAATATATTTTATATTGTATTCACAGCCAAGACGAGCTTCTATAAGCGCTTTATTTTCTGTAAGCACCTCAGCTGTGCCGCTTCCAACAACTCCGAATCCGAGAAGAGCAATATTTATCATGTTATAATATCCTTTCATTTGAAAAAATTGCCTAAAAAACAATAGATTTTGCTTATTATACATATATAATACCACATTTTTCCGTAAATTGCAAATACTTATTGAAAATTTTTTAAAAATATGGTAAAATATTATTGTAACCCTGAATGAAACGAGGATTTTGCAAATGAGCTCAGCTATTGGAAATATGCAAAACGTTAAGATATTCGTTTTATATCTTATGGAAAATATAAATTATCCGCTTGATCTCGTTACCGTAAACGATATCGTTATGCAGACCGATTACGTTATGTATCTCGATTTTGCCGTTGCCTTTAACGAAATGCTTGACGGCGGTCTTATTGAAAAGATCATTGATGACGGCGAGGAAAAATACGTCGTTACCGAAAAAGGCAGATACGTCGCAAGAGAGCTTAAAAGCGACCTCCTTTCGAGTATCCTCGATCAGTCGCTCGCCAAGGCTTTGCGCTACCTTAACTTTAAAAAGCGCGGTATCGTGCCGAAATGCGCTATCAAAAAGACCGACGACGGTAGATACAACGTCGTTTGCTCTTTTACTGAAAAAAAGGCTTGTATCTTCTCGCAAACCCTCACAGTAGACACTCTCGACCGCGCTGAGCGTATGAAAAATAATTTCTACGAACGCCCCGAGGCTATCTACCGAGGCGCTGTCGCTCTTATGGCGGGTGACGTGAATTACCTGTTTAATTAAGGGACGAGGGATCGTTTTTTGAAGAATTTTGAGTTGACGAAGGCAAAAGATGCTCGTGAGCAACTCTCACCGACTAACCGCAATTTTTGACTAAAAAGAAAAAGAAAGCAAAATGACTTTATAAGCCAAAAAATACCAAAATATACCTACGTTCGCGTTCTTGAAATGGTCAAGAACGCGAATTATTGTGTTATTCAACAAATAATGTTAAGGTATTTTAGTCAAAATGTTAACAAGGTTCATTTTTTGTCGAAATAACACAAAAAATTTTTCAAAAAAGGCTTGACATTATACATTTTCGTGGTATAATGAATAGGTAAGATATTGGTGGTTTAGTTCTATTCGATCGTCGTTTTTTTGTCGAAAAAACAACTACAAGGAGGGAAAATGGGTCTTGAATCTGAAAAGCAACTCATTCGTGAGTTGATAAATAAAGTCAGAACCTCGGAATCCGAGGAAAGCCAACGCGCTTTTGAAGACTTGCTTGACAGATACGATCCTCTTATAAGATCCTCCGTGGCAAAGATCACAGAGGACTGCCTTGCGCGTCCTTTCGCTGACGATCTTAAACAGGAAGCCACAATGGTCTTTTACAACGCAATCCTGACTTATGACACGGATCAGACAGAAGTTGAATTCGGACTGTACGCAAAAATATGTATTTCAAACGCGCTCATCTCCCAGCTCAGAAGCTTGAAGAAGCGCGCCGCAGAACCCTTGGCAGACACAGAAAGCAACAATTTCTTCGTCTATGAATCCGAAGATCCCTCTGAAAATATATTGGAACAGGAAAGAGTAAAAGCGCTTTACGCGGTCATAAGAAAAAATCTATCGTCCTTTGAATACAAGGTCTGGCAATATTATATGTCGGGTCGCACCGCGCGTGAGATCGGACTTTTGGTCGGAAAGGACGAAAGATCTATAAGCAACGCCATTTATAGAATACGTAAAAAGTTAAGGGCGGTGCTCCAATAATTTTCATTATCACTTTTATTGAATGATACGGGAAACCGATCAGATAAAAATCCGAAAACGGCGCTCCACATGCCGTCAAGGACAAAAATCAATACCAAATTAAAGAGAGGTACAACCATGAACGAAGAATTAGTAACACCTGTGGAGATCGATGAGGAGTTTGTTGATGAAACTCTGGTTTGCAAGGAGTGCGGAAATGAATTTGTATTCACCGCCGGCGAACAAAAATTTTACAAGGAGAAGGGCTTTTTGAACAAGCCTAAGAGCTGCAAGGCTTGCCGTGACGCTAAGAAGAACGCAGGCAGAGCTCCCCGCGAGTATTTCACTACCACTTGCGCAAAGTGCGGCGGCGAAGCTAAGGTTATTTTCCAGCCTTCCAACGACAGACCTGTATATTGCAGTGCTTGCTTCGAGGAAATGAAGAAGAACGCTCAGTAATTGCGTATCAAAATAAAATTGATATACCATACTTAAGGGCATTGTTATGGCTGGCTTGGTTTCAAGCCAGCCTTTCAATTTTGTCGTGGGACGCGGGGACACGGAGACGCGAGGGGACGCGATTTCCCCTTTTTTGAAAAAAAGCTTGGCAAAAAACTTCCTAAAAAGAGTTTTAAAATAGCCATAACGTCTATGCAAAAACTTTCTTGCAATTTATTTAATAGCCATGAAAACTATTCATAATATATTTTTAGGAAGTTTTCTTTGCTTACTTTCTTTTTCAAAAGAAAGTAAGTCGCATCTCCGCGTCTCTTAAAATTCCTGCTTCAAGCTTCTTCTGAAAAGCTCATTTATTTTCTCTGATGCGTCGGCTTGTTCCCAGAGGACAGAATAAACGGCTTTACATATCGGCAGATCGACGCCGTA
>JAZSIP010000043.1:0-12375 GCA_045533915.1 Eubacteriales bacterium | reverse complement strand
TTCGGAGATACCTTCGTCGCTTCGCTCCTCGCTTTCTGCTCGATTCGTTCCTCATCTCACAGAAAGTTCGCTTACGCTCAGGATGACACGTTTAAATGATATTGGGCGTATTTTTGTTGAATAGAAAAATTATCTTTATTTTCCAAAAAGAAAGTGTGGTCGGTGCCGACCGAATTAATTTGTGAAAGCAAATTTATTCGCGGCGTCCGACCACTTTATTCCTTATAGAAAACTATAAATTTAGTCATTCCAAACGGTTATTTTATAATAACCCCTTGTTTTGCTTTTTCTTTTGGTGGACTTACTTGTAAGTCATCTTTTCTTTTTCGCGAAAAAGAAAAGTAACATTATTATATTATTATTATATTATTTATTAAAATACGCTTCAAAGATCTTACCGACGGGAACAGCGGCGTTATAGCCGTATTTACCTTGTTCGATAACACAGGAGGCGACGATCTCGGGTGAATCAAGAGGGGCGACTCCCGTAAAGAGAGCGTAATCATTTTTTCTATCCACCTGAGAAGTACCGGTTTTTCCGCCTACTTGTACTTTAAGATTTTTAAAGGAGTCGAGCACCTCGGGGTTTTCGCTCACGACCTCGCCCATAGCGTTTACGATTATATTATATATATCGGGGTCGATAGTAATACTGTCAAGCACTTCGGTTTCTTTTGAGTAGACAGTTTCTCCCGTATAGAATTTATGTACCGAATCGAGCAAATGCGCGGAATATCTCGTACCTCCGTTTATGAGGGAAGAAGTATAAACGCTGAGCTGTAGGGGGGTATATCCGTGATCGGACTGACCGATAGACGCGGAGAGGTCATCTCGCTTATACCAAATAGTATTTTCGGCTTTGAACGAAGGTCCTGCGACAGTACCGATGCTTTCGTCAAGCTCTATACCCGTACCAACGCCAAGGCCTAAGCGTGTGGTATATTTAGTAACGCTGTCGATGTTCGGGAAAGCCGTATCGAGCACGTTATAAAAGAAGATATTACACGAATTTCTGATAGCTTTCGTTACGTCTGTCATGCCGTCGACGTGCGTACAGGTTGGATTGCCGTGGGCAGGATATACGCCGTTACACACGAAGGTCGTGTTTGCGTCTATGACTCCCTCTTCAAGCGCGGCGAGCGCAACTCCGAGTTTATAGGTAGAACCGGGGGCATAAACTCCGTTTAACGCTCGGTTGAGGAAAGGAGAATTTCCGTTATTCATAAGAGTTTTTACGTATTCCGCATCGTCAAAGCGCGTGAGATCGTATGTGGGATACGAGGCAAGAGCGAGAACGGCGTTGCTTTTAGGGTCGAGAACGCTTACTGCTCCGCCCGTCGCTCCCGAGATCGATTTAACGCTTTCGGCGAGAGCTTCCTCGGCAGCTATCTGCACGTCTATATCTATCGTAAGGTAAACGTCGTGTCCGCCGACGGGCTCGGTCTTATAATACTTATTGATTATATTTCCGTCCTTGTCGTATTCGATCACCATAGTACCGTCTTGACCGCGAAGATATTCCTCGAAAAGCTTTTCACAGCCCTCAGTTCCGACCATAGCATCCATTGGATATCCGAGGTCGTTATAATAATCCGCGGTTTCCGCCGTTATCTTTCCGATACGTCCGAGAATATGCGATGCGATACCGGGATACGTGTAAACGCGTTCCGTTCCCGAAGAAACAGTCGCGCCCTCGATACGAGCTTCCTCTACGTAATTTACGGCGCTCATTGAAACGTCTTTTGCTATTGTATAGGATTGATACGCACCAAAGCCGACGCGCTCCATTTCGTAATAAATACGGATAAGGGCGCTTATTTCAGTGCTCGAGTAAAGATCCTCGGAAAGCTTATAGCGTGAAACGTAATAATCAACCAGATCCTTTGCGGTCGTTTTTTTTGCGTCCATCTCATTGGCTTTCATAACGCGCTGGAAATGATAATATTCGTTTGAATCCTTATTCGAGAGCTCCGAAACGTATTGGTAGTCGGGATAATATCCGTCAAGCACGAAGAGGTCATCGGAAAGCTTATCGCCGTTTCCTGTTTTGCTAAGTCCCTCGAGTATAGAGAGGAGGGAAGCGTTTATCTCTCGTCTTGTATCGGGCATAGCTCCGTACTCAAACATAATGTCGTAGGTGGTAGCGTTTCCGACGAGAAGCTTACCGTTTCGGTCGTATATTTCGCCTCGAAGTCCGGGGACGGTAACGGTACGAACGGTAACGTCCGTTTGATCGTCGGGTTTTTTAGAGCCTTTTATCTGTATTACGGCAAGTACGACGATAAAGATCGCGCAAATAAGAGTGAATACGGCGGCAGGAATTACAAAGCGATGCGTTACGTTTTGTTTTGACTGAAAATTTTTAATTTTCATTCCTGATAGTATCCTTTTTATTTTTTGTTAGAAAAGAAGAGAAGCAATAAATACGAACGTAAATGCCGCGAGAGCCGCCGCGACGCCCGTATTCAGAAAGATATTGGCTACCTTGTGCTCTTTGGGAGGAGGGAGAATACCCGTGTCAAGCGAATATTTTTTACGGGCTTTGAAAAGCAACACAGCACCGACTATCATTGCCGTATACATAAATACCTCATAGATCGCCAAAAGCATAAGCGGCTGAACGTAAGGCATAAGAGCTTCGGGTGCGGCTTGACCTGTGGTCGCTATGTCCTCAAGGATCTCGGCAAGCTTATCGAGGTCAAGCTTTGTAATAAGCCAGGGTGCGAAAACTCCGCCAAAGAAATTTATTATGAAGTGAAAGGTTATGGTGTGGATAAGCTTTCCCGTCTTTACATAAATAAGGGCAAGGATCACACCGACGCCGAATGCGTAGAAAAATTGGAATAGATTTCCGTGGCAAAGTCCGAATATTACGGAAGAAAGGATTATAGCGTATCCCTCGCCCAAAGGGAGTAAATGGCGGCAAAGGATCTTACGGAAAACGAGCTCCTCAAGTATCGGCGCGAGAATCGCTATAAAGATAAGATTTATCCACCAAGGAGTATTTGCCGTCATAGCTTCAACGGGATTTGTCTGCTGTCTGTTCATCATCATCTCAAACCAGACGATTATCACCTGAGACAGATAATTTCCAAGCGTCATCATAGTTACCGTACAGCAAAGACCGCCCCACCAGCCCTTTGCGCCAAGAGGCGAGGAAAGAGGTTCTACTGCGGGCAGACGCGAAATGATCTTTATAAACACGGGAACTGCTATAAGATAGATCGGAAGCAGATTGAGTATAGAAGATATTATAACGTTTTCGAACAGCCAAGGCGCGAACATAGATATTATGATCGAAAGCGCAAGGCTTGTAAGATTTTGAATTACGACCAGCGCAAATACGGCAAAGCCTACTGTTGAAAAATATTTTTTTGTATCCGTATCGGACAGGTGACCTGTCGTGCGGTCAATGTTGAATCTTATCTTATTCAAAGTTTAACCACCTTTCAAAAGAGAGCCGCTCAAAAGCTAAAGCGGCTATGTGAATGTATGGGAATAACGCAAAGCTTTATTATCGGATAGAGAGGCAAACACAGTATCGCCGTTACGATGATCTCGGGCAAAAGAAGAGATCCGAGAACAGAAAGCGGCGGTATTGAACCGATATTCAGGAAAAGACAGAGCGTAGTGTATAAGGCTCGTAGTGTCAGTGCGGGTATAAGCAAACAAACAAAGGAAAGAAATTTCGGAAGCATCTTACAGGCAAGAGCGCCAAGTATAACGGCACAGAGAAGATAGAAAAGAGCGGAAAACGAAAGATTCCCCACGCTTCCAAGCGCATCCGAAATGAATCCCGCGGCGATTCCAAGCGCCACAGCGGATTTTGCGGAATCGAGCATAGCGACCGCGAGAACTATACCTATGATAAGATCGGGTGTTGCCGGGCATATGTTCAACTGCGCGAAAAACGAACACTGTGTACTTGCCACAATAAGAATGAGTATAGAATATATTATAATTCTTTTGATAAGCTCAGGGCGAATGCTGTGATTATTTATATGGCGGTTGGTCATTTTGTCTTACCGCCTTCCGTTTGGTTTGCGTATCCGCATATAACGACGAGCTTATCATAGCTGTCTGCTTTTGTAAAATCGATCGCGGGAGATATCTCCGCGATAAGAGTACGGCTTGCCTCGTCTGCCTGTATAGAGGTTATAGAGCCAAGCAAGAGTCCTGCAGGATAAAAGCTGCCTTCTCCGCTCGTATATACCTTGTCTCCGACGCGGATATCAGAAGTTGCCTCGATATAAGTCATACGGCATTTGCCGCCGCTTCGAAGCTCGAGATCTCCCTCAACTACACCCGTAGCGCCTGTTCTGTCGGTATAAGCCCCGACCGAGCTTGCGGTTTCAACAACGGTCATAACACGGCACCAGTCAAGACCGACCTCGTTTACGTATCCGAAAAGCCCCTCGGGAGCGATGACGGGCATATTTTTCTTTATTCCGTGTACTTTGCCTCTGTTAAGCGTCAGAACGGTAGCAAAATTTCCCGACTCACGAGCGATTATACGTGCATCTGTGAGTGTAAACTCGGGGTGTTCGTTGTGAAAATTCAGATATTGTTTCAACCATTCGTTTTCGTTCTGTACGACCTCTGCGTCATACGGAGCGGATTTCAACGCCTCAAGCTCTTCCTTGAGCTTTTGATTTTCGGATTTCAGCTCGTCGTATTTGGTGAATATATCTGTAAATCCGTTGACAGCCTCGGATATCTGTGTTCCGCACCAAGCAAAAGGCTTTGATACGGTAACGACGGCACTTCTCAGAATATCGGTGCGTCCCGCCGCCGCAAGAACAGAGGGAACAAGAACCAGAACGATCGCGATTATAAGGCATATTATGAAAAATTTAGATTTTAAAAATTTCATTTCTTTCCGTCCCCCTTTTTATTTTTGGGGAGGGGAATGCCAAATATAAGATCAAAGCGCGAAAGATCTTCTTCTACCGTTATTTTTTTAAATTCTTCTTTGCTGCATTCGAAAATGAGTGTGTTGAGCGTTTCGCAACCGTCAAAAGCTCCTTTTTCTATAAGATCTACCGTTTTCGGAAGATGAAGTCTTTCAAGCTCAGCCGTTTTTTTGTTTGCCAAAGCGCCGCTTGCTATTTCTGCAACGTCGTACCACATAAGCCGTGCGGGAACGAATGCGTCTGTAAGACTTATTGAACGCACGGCGCGTATAGAAGTGATCTTGAGACTTGCGTGAGATACGCAGCAAACGATACCCAAGGAGCGTCTGAGCTCATCTTGGCTGAAATAAACGTAAAATATTGCGAGCAATATAGCTACGCAAATGCCGACGATAACGTCGGCTATGATCGCGACGGCTATCGTAGCCGCAGCAACTATTGCGCAAAGGACTACGAGCTGGAGATAGAAGCTGTTGAATTTTTCGTATTTTTTTGCGAAGTTTTCCTCAGGGGTCAACGTGACCGCATTTTCGATATTCACTTTTTCGTTGTCGTTCATGTGACCTCCTTATAGATTTATGAAAATTTATCAGCGACCGCGATAGTGCAAAAGCGAGCCGAATTCGTCCTCGGTCTCTATTACTCTCAAAATACCCGCGCAAACGCTTTCAAGCGGACGTTTTGCGATCGTTACGCGCAGTCCCGTTCGCTCTTCGATAAGTTTGCCGATACCTCGTGTGAGCGCGCCGCCGCCTGTAAGCATTATTCCGTAATCGTAAATATCGGACGAAAGCTCGGGCGGAGTTTGTTCAAGCGTTGCGTTTATAGCGCGTATTATGTTCTCAAGATTTTCGGACATTGCCTCTCGGACCTCTGCCGAGCTGACTCTTATTATAGAGCCGAGACCGTTTCGCAGATTCCTTCCGCAGACCTCCATCTCGCCTACGTCAAACGACGGGTGCGCAGAGCCTATTTTTAATTTAAGCTCTTCGGCGCTTGTAGTTCCTATAAGTGTACCGCGTCTGACACGGAGATATTTTACGATAGATTCATCAATACGGTTTCCCGCGGTGCGAAGCGATTGAGTAGAAGCAATACCGCCAAGGCTTATGACCGCGACCTCCGTCGTGCCGCCTCCGATATCGACTATCATACTTCCTCTTGCGCGTCCGACGCGTATTCCCGTGCCGAGCGCCGCCGCCATCGGCTCGTCAATGAGCGCGACAGATCGCGCGCCCGCTTCAAAGAGAGCCTCCTCAAGCGCTCTTTTTGAGACCTCGGTAACTCCATACGGAATACTCGCGATCACAGATGGGCGGCTGAAAAAGGAGATAACTCCCGCCTCCTCAAAGAATATACGGAGCATTTTTGCCGTTGCGTCGGGGTCTGCGACGATACCCTCTTGCATAGGACGTATCGTAACGATACCCTCGGGCGTTTTGCCGAGCATATTGCGCGCCTTCTGACCAAGCGCCACGACCTCGCGGTTGGCTTTGCTTATCGCGACGACCGACGGACATTGCATAAATCCCGTCTTGCCCTTGAGACACATAAGAGTATTTGCAGTACCGAGATCAATACCGACGATCTTTGCCATAATGACGCACACCCCTTTCTTTGAGAATTTTATTTGTTAAAGGATAATATCAATTATTGAAATCGGTCAATTCCTTGCCCGTTACTTCTTTAAAAAGATTTGCAAGGCAATTTATCGGAAGTCCTACCACACCGAAATAACAGCCCTCGATCCCCGATATCCACCGCGAGAACGCGCCTTGTATTCCGTAAGCTCCCGCTTTATCCATAGGATATCCGCTGTCGACGTATCTTTCTATTTCGCTTTGCGGTATATCGTCAACGTGGACGAATGTTTCGGAATAGCTCGTTTGAGTTTCTCCAAAGACAGTAACGCCAACTCCCGTGATAACGCTGTGCGTTTTGCCGCTCAGACGTCTTATTATTCGTATCGCGTCATCTCGATCCTTTGGCTTTCCGAGTATTTCACCGTCGCACACGACTATCGTGTCAGCCGAAAGAATAATACTGTCTTTTTTGTTCGTCAGGGCATATGCCGCCTGACCTTTTCTTTTTGCAAGCTCCTTTGCGAAAGCAAAAGGGTCTTGTATATCACAAGATTCGTCCGCGTCTGCCACAAGCACCGAAAAAGGCACACCTAAGGAAGAAAGTATTTCTTTTCGTCTTGGAGAAGCAGATGCAAGAATGATGGATATTTTGTTTTTATCGTTATTCATAGCGTGTTTTTCGTTCCGTTTTCTGAAAATGAGTATAACTTACCATTATGCATAATAATTCATTATTATTATAACACATCAACTTCAACTTTGCAAGAAACTTTCGTTAATATTCATAATAATTATAATATTTTTCTTATTACCATCACAAAAAAATCGTACTCTATTGAAAAAAAATCGGTTTTATGATATACTTGATTCAGAGTACGGATTATTGGGAGGCGCAGATGCATAATTTTAAGGACAACTCTATTGACTGCGGCAGCATATCAAAGCGCCTTTCTTCTGTTTCCGTTGACGTGCTCGTGTTCTCGGAGCTTGATTCGACGAATACAGAGGCAAAGCGCAGAGCGTTTGACGGTGCGGATACCCCTCTTTTGATAATAGCCGAAAAGCAGAGTGCGGGGCGCGGAAGAATGGGCAGGAGCTTTTATTCTCCGCGGGGCACGGGACTTTATATGTCTCTTTTGCTCGATATGGCGGGCGGCTTTGCCGATACGGTCGGGATAACGAGCGCCGCAGCCGTGGCAACGGTGAGAGCGATACGCAAGGTTTGCAATGTCGAAACGGGTATAAAATGGGTAAATGATATTTATTTGAAAAATAAAAAGATAGCGGGAATATTGGCGGAATCTTTTTCGGACGGCGACAGATTCTTTTTGGTGATAGGCATTGGCGTCAATATGTATACCGATGAGTTTCCCGAGGAGCTTCGCGATATCGCGGGTGCGATAATGTCAAAAAAAGGCAGCCGCTCGGAGCTTGCCGCCGTCATTTGCGAAGAACTCATAGCATTAATAAGGGGACTTCCAAACAAGGATTTTATGCGTGAGTACAGGGAAAGCTCGATAGTTTTGGACAAAAAAGTGACGTTTACCCAAAACGGAAAAGTGTTTTTTGGAACAGCGGAAAGCATATCCGACGACGGAGCGCTTACGGTAGTGCTTGAAGATCAAAGCATATACGTACTTAAAAGCGGAGAGATATCACTGCGGGTACAACAATAATACAGAGAATGAGGAAGATCTTGATATGGCAAAAGGACGTTTTATAGTTTTTGAGGGAATAGACGGAAGCGGAAAAACGACACAGGTACAGCTTCTCGCGAATTTTTTGAGATCAAAGGGAATAGAGACGGTCGTTACCGCAGAGCCGACCGATCTGCCTACGGGAAAGGAGCTGCGCGCGGCTCTTTCGGGAAAAGAAAAAAAGAGCGAGTGCGAAATGGCGGCACTTTTCGTGCTTGACCGTATCGCGCATAACAACGAAAAGGAAAACGGAATACGAGTACTTCTTGAAAAGGGAGCGTACGTTATTTGCGACAGATACTATTATTCTACCCTCGCTTATCAGGGTATGTCGACGGATTACAAATGGGTAAAGGAAATGAATCTCTCCTGTCCCGATATCATAAAGCCAGATATTTGTATATATCTTGATCTTTTGCCCGAGCAGAGCCTTGAGCGCATAAGACGTGGAAGAGAATCGACCGAGATATATGAGACCGAAGAGATCCTTGCACGTGTAAGAAATACGTTTTTGACCGTTATCAACGATCTGAAGAAAACCGATAATATCGCCGTTATCGACGCGTATCGCACGATAGAGGAGATATTCGAGGATATAAAGGGCGCGTTGGATGCGCTAAATTGATAATATAGCAATAATTGTCTTTAAAAATCGGGTTTTTGACTTGAAAAAGGCAATTATTTGCCGTATAATAAAACTAAACTAATTTTATTTCAGGAGGTAAGTACCAATGGCACTTCCAGTAGCTGTTCAGGTTTATTCCGTTCGTAAAGACGCAGAGGCAGATCTTCGCGGAACACTTGAAAAGATCAAAGAGATGGGATACGACGGCGTTGAATTTGCGGGTCTGTACGGAAACGATCCCAAAGAGATCAAAAAGATGTGTGAGGAGATAGGACTTATTCCGATCTCGGCTCACGTTCCTTACCGTGATATGATAAAGGACCCCGAGGGCGTTCTTGCTGATTACGCTACTATCGGTTGTAAGTTCGTAGCAGTTCCTTATCTTATTCCCGAGGACCGTCCCGGAACAGAGGGCTTCCCCGAGGTAATAAAGAATGTTAAGATCCTTGGCGAGACCGCTAATAAGCTTGGTATGACCTTGCTTTACCACAACCATGATTTTGAGTTTATCAAGCTCGACGGAAAGTATGCGCTTGATATCCTTTACGAAGAGGTTCCCGCGGATCTTCTTCAGACCGAGCTTGATACCTGTTGGGTAAACGTCGGCGGCGAGAATCCTTCCGAGTATGTAAAGAAATATACAGGACGCGCTCCCGTTGTTCACCTTAAGGACTTCTTCGGTGAAAAGTCCGAGGATATGTACGAGCTTATCGGTATCGAGAAGAAAGCTCCCAAGCGTCCCGGTAACTTTGAGTTCCGCCCTGTTGGAAGCGGACTTCAGGATTTCCCCTCTATCCTTAAGGCATCTGAAGAAGCAGGCGCTACTTGGGTAGTAGTTGAGCAGGATAATCCTTCTATGGGTCTTACTCCCATGGAGAGCATTGCGAAGAGCAGAGAATATCTCAAAACTCTTGGATATTAATTAAAAAACAAAATAAACGGAGGAAATTACCAATGGCAGATAAGTCTATGGAAGGTCTTAACGATTTTACCGCGAAGGACGATGCGGCAGTCGTTGATACCGGCAAAAAAATGAGAATAGGTATCATTGGATGTGGTTGGATAGCAGAATCACATATGAAGTCATACCTTAAGCAGCCCGATGTTGAGATCGTTGCGGGCGCAGACCTTGTTCCCGGCAAGGCAAAGGCATTTATGGAGAAGTTCGGTGTTGAGGGCGCAAAGACCGAGTATGCATCTCACAAGGAGATGCTCGAGGACAAGAGCCTTGATCTTGACGCGGTTTCTATCTGTACTTATAACCGTCAGCACGCACAGCCCGCTATCGATGCGCTCAACGCTGGCGTACACGTACTTCTTGAGAAGCCCTTTACCGTTACTCTCGATGAGGCAGTAGAGGTAATGAAGGCTGAAAAGGCAAGCGGCAAGGTTCTTTCTATCGGCTTCCAGCCCAGAATGAACGAGAACATGAAGCAGATCAAGAAGATCGTTGAATCAGGCGAACTTGGACAGATCTACTACATTCAGACAGGTGGCGGACGCCGCCGCGGTATCCCGACTCCTTTCGGTACGACCTTTATTGAGGACAAGACCGCAGGTATCGGTGCTCTCGGTGATATCGGATGCTACTCTCTCGATATGGTTCTTAACGCTATCGGTTATCCGAAGCCCCTTACCGTTTCGGGTTATAAGTCCGCGTTCTTCGGAACAGATCCCAAGTACTCGGGATACAAGGCAGGCAAGGGCGAAGAATATTCTAAGCTTTTCGGAGTTGATGACTTTGCGGCAGCATTTGTACGTCTTGAGGGCGGCATTATCCTCGACTTCAGAATAGCATGGGCTATGAACCTTGACACCCCCGGTGATACCATCATTATGGGTACAAAGGGAAGCCTTAGAATTCCCTCTACTGAGTGCTGGAACGGCGACGTTGGCGGAGCTATGAAGCTCTACCACGAGGTTGCGGGACTTCAGACCGTGACTGAGATTCCGATCCTTCAGCAGAAAGTGGGATTGTTTGATCTTAAGATCCGTACCTTCCTTGACGCTTGTAAGAACGGAACACCCGCTCCCGTACCTTCAAGCCAGATCCTTTACAATCAGGCTATTATCGACGGTATCGCAAAGTCTGCTGCGGCAGGTCGCGAGGTTGAGATCGTTATTCCTGAGATCTAAGTTTAATTTAAAAATAAAGCCTATTGCGAAAGCGATAGGCTTTATTGTGTTTTTGAGAGGAAACAGACGAGAAAACACATAAAAATAAAACTTTTTTAAAAAAAGGGGTTGCAAAAGGAGGAAAAGTGTGATATAATACCTCTGTTCGATATCCGAACGAAAATACAGGGGTATAGCTCAGCTGGTAGAGTACCGGTCTCCAAAACCGTGGGTCGTGGGTTCGAGCCCTTCTGCCCCTGCCAAGAAAAAAGCCATTCGCGTAAGCGGATGGCTTTTTTCAGTGAAATTCGTTCCTGCGGAACGAGTGAAATACGCTGGCGCGTGTGAAATTGCCTGCGGCAGTGAAATACGCCTACGGCGTGTGAAGGAACGAATTTTATTTCACATTGCGACCAACGGGAGCAATATTTCACAATTTCCGCAAGGAAATTATTTCACATTCGGCAACGCCGAATATTTCACTTGAAGTTTTCCCGATTTTATGATATAATAACCGAAAGAGGTGATAATTATGGCAGAAAACAAGCTCGCGGATTTGTCAACCGAGTTTGCGGTAAAGATCTTGAATTTAACTGACGGTATCAAAGGACACTACTCTTTAACTAACCAGCTCGAAAGAAGCGGCACGAGTATCGGCGCGAACATCAGGGAAGCAAAATATGCCCACAGCAAAGCGGATTTTGTTGCCAAATTACAGATATCTCTCAAAGAATGTTATGAAACAGAGTATTGGATTGAGATCGCGCAAAAGGCAAATATCATTTCAGAAGAAATTGCAAAAAGTGTGTTGCACGATTGTGGTTCAATTCGCAGGATGTTAATTGCATCTATCAACACGGCAAAGGAGAGTGCAAAATGAAAAAGTTTAATCCAAAAAGACTTTTGGCGGTAGCATATTTTTGGCGTTACGGAATAATTGGCGTCGCTTTCATTCTGCCTATTATTTCGAGGTTGATATTTTCCAACATTGAAGCTCTGCAAGTATATACAAAATATGCTATTTTCTTCTCAATAGGACTTCCGCTGTGCGCTACCCAGTTTGATTACATATTAGGATGCATTTTTGAATTTGATCACATGATATTAGTGTCAGACTCTTGTTATCATAAAAAGATGGATCCTTACAATTTAGTGTGGAATGTTTCAAAAAGGGAATTTATAAGTGTAGGCGTTATATTTATTTGTTTTGGTATTGCAATGTGTGTCCTGCCTTTTCTTTGATTTTACATAGATCTCGTTTGCAAGCATGGCGCGAAAGCCCGACAGACCTCGGACAACTTTTTGCTTCCATCATCGCCAAGGGGTAAGTCTATCCGCTGACGGAAAACCATGGATCGATTTCGAAATAACTTGCTCTGCGGATCTATTTTGTAAGGGTGTGCCCAAAAAAACTTCGCTTCGGCGTGATTTGGACGCGAAAC